>NZ_JBKJFM010000079.1:0-27135 GCF_046614825.1 Streptomyces nanhaiensis | reverse complement strand
GGGACCGGCTCGCGGCACGGGCGGCGGACCCGGGCGGCGCAACGGGCGGGAACGGCGAGGGCGGCGAGGGCGGCGAGGGCGGCGAGGGCGGCGAGGGCGGCGAGGAGATCGTGCTCGTCGTGGAGGGCGCCGCCCGCGGGGTGGCCTCCGTGCCCGGGGTACGGGTGGTGGAGGCGCCCGGCAGCGGGGACGACCGGATCGTCGAGCTGGTGGCGGCCGAGGGCCGCGGCAGGCGCTGCACGGTGGTCACCGCCGACCGCGGGCTGCGCGAGCGGGTGGCGGTGCTGGGCGCCGGGACGGCCGGTCCGCGCTCGGTGCGCTGACCCCTCGCGGCTCAGCGGACGCCGGCCCCGCCCCCGCCCCCGCGCACCTCACGCTCCCCGCGCTCGGGCCGCAGCACGTACACCACCGCCCCGTCCACCCGCTCCACGCGCTCGTAGTGCGCGGCGAGCAGGTGGCGCAGCGTCGGCATCCGGGAGGGGGCGTACGGCTTGCCGCGCGAGTCGTCGACGATCACCTTCGGCGGGTCCTCCGACAGCTCCGCGTGGAAGGTGCGCCAGCCGCCCTCGACGCCGTACCGCTGGCCCACCCGGTGCCCGTCCCGGCCGCCGCTGAAGTTGGTGAGCAGACCGGCGGTGAGGTAGCGGCTGGCCGGGGTGCGGTCGGCCAGCCAGTAGCCCTCCGGGTGCATGCCCCACAGCAGCACCTTCTCCTGCGGTCCGGCGTGCCGCCGCGCGGCGTCGGCCACCTTCCGGGCGTGGTCCAGCTCCCCGCTGCCCGCCACCGCGCTCCAGCCCAGGAACAGCGCGCACGACAGCGCGGCGCACAGCGCGGACCGGAGCGCCCACCGGCCGCCCAGCAGGTGCAGTGCGCCCGCCCCCAGCAGGGCGAGCGGCGGCAGAAGCTGGAGGTAGTAGTGGCCGAAGAAGTGGAAGCCGGAGACCACGGCGACCACGGAGGCCGCCAGCCAGGTCCACAGGTCCGCCGTCAGGACCTGCCGGCGGCCCGGCGGGCGCCGTCGCAGCGCCGCCGCCAGCGGCACCAGCAGCCCCGCGGACCCCGCCGCCGCGATGGCGGTGTTGCCCAGGCCCCGGCCGAGCACGTGCAGCTCCGAACCGGTGAAGGAGGCGTACGCACCGGAGCCGGTGACCGTCCAGAACAGGAAGCGGGACCAGCCGCAGGCCGCGGCCACCGCCGCCACCGGCAGTACGCAGCCCGCGCCCAGCCGGAGCAGCGCCGCCCGCCGCGGATCGCCGGACGGCACCGAGCGCCACAGCAGGAACAGCACCGGCAGCAGGACCGCGCCGCCCGTCTGCTTGACCAGGAAGGCGCCGGCGACCGCGAGGCCCGCGGCCCTCCAGCGCCGCCGGTCGGCGCACCAGAAGGCCGCCGCGGTGAACGGCAGCATGAAGACCTCGAAGTTCGCCGCCTGCGCGTCCTCGGGGTTCAGGCCCACCGAGGCCAGGACGAACAGCACGCCGGCGGCCCAGGCGGCCCGCTCGCCCCAGCGGCGGCGGGCCAGGGAGGCCAGCAGCGCGGCGGTCGCCGCCACGGCCGCCACCGCCGCCGCCTTGACCGGCCACAGCGAGGCGTCGCCGAAGAGGGCGAAGGCGCCCTGGTACAGCCAGGGCACCAGGGGCGGTTTGCGGTCCACGACGGTGTCGTAGAGCACTCCGCCGTCCGCCAGCATCCGGGCCTGGGTGGCGAGGAAACCCTCGTCGGGGTTCCACAGCGGACGCAGGAAGGACGGGAGGCGGGTGAGCGCGGCCAGCAGCACCAGCACGGGCAGCAGCCGGGGCCACAACGGCCGGGGACGGCGCGCGGCCGCCGGCCGCTCCGCCCGCGGGGCCGGGGGCCGCGCGGGCAGCGTGGACCGCGGCGGTTCGGGGGCGGTCGGCATGGGCTCAACCTATCCGGATCCGTCCGGCCCGCTCCCGCGCGGCGGGAGCCGTGCGGGAGCGGGCCGGGGATCGGTCGCGGGCGGGGTCAGTCGCGGGCGCTCTCCGTGCCGAGGCCTGCCGTGCGCTCGGTGCCGTAGCGGCCGTCGAGCTTGGCGACCAGGCCGGTGACCTGGCGGGCGATGTCCGGCGCGGTCAGGCCGATCTCGGCGAGCACCTCGCCGCGGGAGGCGTGGTCCAGGAACTTCGGGGGGATGCCGAAGTCGCGCAGCGGCACGTCCACGCCCGCGTCGCGCAGCGCCTGCGCGATCGCCGAACCGACGCCGCCCACCCGGCTGTTGTCCTCCACGGTGACGACGACGCGGTGGCGGTCCGCCAGCGGCGGCAGCGCCTCGTCGACCGGCTTGACCCAGCGCGGGTCAACCACGGTGGCGGAGATGCCCTGCTTGTCCAGCAGGTCGGCGACCTCCAGGCACATCGGGGCCAGCGCGCCGACCGAGACCAGCAGCACGTCCGGCCGCTCGCCCTCCTCCGTCCGCGCCTCGCGCAGCACGTCCATGCCGCCGACGGTGGAGACGGCGGGCACGGACGGGCCGACGGCGCCCTTGGAGAAGCGCACCACCGTCGGGGCGTCCTTCACCTCGACGGCCTCGCGGAGCTGGGCGCGCAGCTGGTCGGCGTCGCGCGGGGCGGCGATCCGCAGCCCGGGGACGACCTGGAGGATCGACATGTCCCACATGCCGTTGTGGGAGGCGCCGTCGGTGCCGGTGACCCCGGCCCGGTCCAGCACGAAGGTCACGCCGCAGTTGTGCAGGGCGACGTCCATCAGAACCTGGTCGAAGGCCCGGTTGAGGAAGGTGGCGTAGACGGCGAAGACCGGGTGCAGTCCGCCGGTGGCCAGTCCGGCCGCCGACACGGCGCCGTGCTGCTCGGCGATGCCCACGTCGTAGACGCGGTCGGGGAACGTCTCGGCGAACTTCTGCAGGCCCACCGGCTGGAGCATCGCGGCGGTGATGGCGACGACGTCCGCGCGCTCGCGGCCGAGCTCGACCATCTCGTCGCCGAAGACCGAGGTCCAGTCGGCGCCGGAGGCGGCCACCGGCAGCCCGGTGTCGGGGTGGATGACGCCGACCGCGTGGAAGCGGTCGGCCTCGTGCTGGACGGCGGGCTGGTAGCCGCGGCCCTTCTCCGTCAGGCAGTGGACGATGACCGGGCCGCCGAAGCGCTTGGCGCGGGTCAGGGCGGACTCCAGGGCCGCTATGTCGTGGCCGTCGATGGGGCCGAGGTACTTCAGGCCCAGGTCCTCGAACATGCCCTGCGGGGCGATGACGTCCTTGATGCCCTTCTTGGCGCCGTGCAGGGTCTCGTACAGCGGCCTGCCGACGACCGGGGTGCGGTTGAGCAGTTCCTTGCTGCGGGCGAGGAAGCGCTCGTAGCCGTCGGTGGTGCGCAGGGTGGCCAGGTGGTTGGCCAGGCCGCCGATGGTGGGCGCGTAGGAGCGCTCGTTGTCGTTGACGACGATCACCAGGGGGCGGTCCTTGGCGGCGGCGATGTTGTTGAGCGCCTCCCAGGCCATGCCGCCGGTGAGCGCGCCGTCGCCGATGACCGCGGCCACGTGGTGGTCCTCGCGGCCCAGCACCTGGTTGGCCTTGGCCAGTCCGTCGGCCCAGCCCAGCACGGTGGAGGCGTGGGAGTTCTCGATGACGTCGTGCTCGGACTCGGCCCGCGAGGGGTAGCCGGAGATGCCGCCCCTGGCCCGCAGCCCGGAGAAGTCCTGCCGCCCGGTGAGCAGCTTGTGGACGTAGCTCTGGTGTCCGGTGTCGAAGAGGATCCTGTCCCTGGGCGACTCGAAGACCCGGTGCAGGGCGATGGTCAGCTCGACCACGCCCAGGTTGGGCCCGAGGTGACCGCCGGTCTTCGAGACCGCCTCGACGAGGAAGGTCCGGATCTCCCGGGCGAGCTGGTCGAGCTCTTCGGGGGTGAGCCGGTCGAGATCGCGCGGTCCCGTGATGCGGGTCAGCAGAGCCACCCGTGCCTCCTTGCTGGTCGAGCCGTACGGGCTTGTGCCGATCCGATGAGTCTAATGTTCCGATCCTCCGGCCGTGCGGCGGCCACCGCGTTGCCGCCGTCCGGGTGTGTCGCGGAGTGCCGCTGCGTGTCGCGGTGCGCCGCGGAGGGGTGCGGAGGGGTGCGGGGATGTACGGCCGCCGGTCCCGCGAGCGCTCGCGGGACCGGCGGCCGTACGCCCGGCGCACATGCGCCCGGTGCCGGGCCCCGGAGCGGGGCCCGGCACCGGGCGGGGTGGGAGGGCGGGCGTGCGGTCAGCTCCGGCCCGCCGAGCGCTGTGTGCGCCGGGAGACCGAGTCGATGACGACCGCGGCCAGCAGCACCGCGCCCGTGATCATGTACTGGACGGCGGCGGCGATGCCCAGCAGGGCCATGCCGTTGGCGATCGAGCCGATCACCAGCATGCCCAGCAGCGCCGACCACACCGAGCCGCGTCCGCCGAAGAGGCTGGTGCCGCCGATGACCGCCGCGGCGATGGCCTCCATCAGCAGGTTGCCGCTGCCCGCGCCCTGGTTGGCGGCCAGGATGCGGGAGGCGATCATCAGTCCGCCGAAGGCGGCCATGGTGCCCGCGATGGAGAAGACCGAGATGCGCACCAGCTCGACGTTGATGCCTGCGCGGCGCGCCGCCTCGGTGTTGCCGCCGAGCGCGAAGACCTTGCGGCCGTAGGAGGTGCGCTTGAGGACGAAGTCCAGCGCCACCAGCACGACCAGGAAGATCAGCAGCGCCAGCGGCATGCCCCGGTACTGGTTGAGCATGTAGGCGGCGCCGAAGGCCAGCAGCGCCAGCACCGCTGTGCGCACGATGATCTCGCTGAGCGGGCGGGCGGGGATGCCGGCGGCGGCGCGGCGCCGGGTGCCGAGGAACTGGACGGCGAAGAAGACGCCGACCGCGACCGCCGCGGTGCCGTAGGCGACGGCGATGTCGGTGAAGTAGTGGTTGGAGAGGGTGCCGACCAGGCCGTCGCGGTCCAGGTTGATGGTGCCGTCGGTGCCGAGCACCCTCAGCATCAGGCCGTTCCAGGCGAGCAGGCCCGCCAGGGTGACGACGAAGGCGGGGACGCCGATCTTCGCGAAGAAGTAGCCGTGGAAGGCTCCGACCGCCGCGCCGGTGAGCAGCGCCAGGACGACCGCCAGCCACTCGTCCACCCCGTTGTTCACCGCGAGCACGGCGAAGACGGCGGAGGCCAGGCCGCTGACGGAGCCGACCGACAGGTCGATCTCGCCCAGCAGCAGCACGAAGACGATGCCGACGGATATCAGGCCGGTGCCGACGATGTAGACCGACAGGTTGGAGAGGTTCTCGGCGGACAGGAAGGCCGAGTCCTGCATCTGGAAGATCGCCCAGATGAGGATCAGGCCGACGACGACCGGGACGGAGCCCAGCTCGCCGGTGCGCATCTTGCGCTTGAAGTCGGTCCAGTAGCCCGCCAGGCCCTCCTCGCGCACGAGCAGCCGGGGGTCGACGGCGGGCGTGGCGCCCGCGGCGGCCGCGCCGTTGCCGGAGGCCGGGGCTGTTTTCCTGGAGCCCTCGGAGTTCTTGGAAAGCTTGGTCTCACTCACGGTCGGCTCCCCGCGGTACGCGCCTTGCGGCGGGTCACGGCGTTCTCCGTGGCGCCGGTGATGGCGGAGATGATCTCTTCCTGGGATGTGCTGGCGACGTCGAAGACGCCGTTGTTGCGGCCGAGCCGGAGCACCGCCACCTTGTCGGCGACCGCCTTGACGTCCGCCATGTTGTGGCTGATGAGGATGACGGCCAGGCCGCGTTCGCGCAGCCTCTCCACCAGGTCGAGGACCTGGGCCGTCTGCTCGACGCCGAGGGCCGCGGTGGGCTCGTCGAGGATGACGAGCTTGGGCTCGCCCAGCATCGAGCGGGCGATCGCGACGACCTGCCGCTGTCCGCCGGAGAGGGAGGCGACGGGGATGCGGACGCTGGGGATGCGGATCGACAGGGTGTCGAGCAGTTCCCGGGCGCGGCGCTCCATCTCGATCTCGTCGAGGACGCCGGAGCGCAGGATCTCGCGCCCGAGGAACAGGTTGCCGACCACGTCGAGGTTGTCGCAGAGCGCGAGGTCCTGGTAGACGGTCGCGACGCCCAGCTCCTGGGCGTCGTGCGGCCGGTTGACCTCGACGGCTCTGCCTTGCCACTCGAAGACGCCCTCGTCGGCGGGGCCGACGCCGGCGATCGTCTTCACGAGGGTGGACTTTCCGGCGCCGTTGTCGCCCACCAGGGCGACCACCTCGCCGGCGTGGACCTCCAGATCGACGTCGGTGAGCGCCTGAACGGCACCGAATCGCTTGGAGATTCCGCGCAACGCCAGTACAGGCGTAGCGGACACGTGAACCAACTCCTAGGACAGGACGGGGGTGGGGACCGTCCGGTGCCCGCGCCCTGTGGGACCGAGGGGGGCGCGGGCACCGGTGGGCCGGCGGACTGCCGGACCGTTACTTCAGGCCGGCCTTCTCGCACGCCTTGGCGTACTTGGCCGTGCAGATCTCCTCCACCGAGTAGAGGCCGTCCTTGACCACGGTGTCCTTCAGGTTCTCGGCGGTCACCGCGATCGGCTCGATCAGGGTCGCGGGGACGCCCTTGGTGGTCGCGCTGTCGACGGTGGTCTCGGTCTCCGGCTTCTCACCGCGGGCCAGGGCGACGGCCATCTCGGCGGCGGCGTAGGCCTCGGGCTGGAAGGGCTTGTAGACCGTCATGAACTGGTCGCCGGAGACGATGCGCTGGACGCCCGCCAGTTCGGCGTCCTGGCCGGTGACCGGCGGCAGCGGGTCGACGCCGGCGCTCTTGAGGGCGGTGATGATGCCGCCGGCCATGCCGTCGTTGGCGGAGTAGACGCCGACGATGTTCCCCTTGCCCAGGGAGGCGATGGCGCCGCTCATGTTCTTGTTGGCCTCTTCGGGCTTCCAGCCGGTGGTGTCGTAGGACTTGCCCACCTTGACCTTGCCGTCGAGGACGGACTTGGCGCCCTTCTTGAACATGGCCGCGTTGGGGTCGGTCGGCGACCCGTTCATCATGACGATCTGGCCGTCCTCGGCCTTGTCGCCGAGCTCCTCCAGCAGCGCGGTGCCCTGGACCTTGCCGACCTGCTCGTTGTCGAAGGAGGTGTAGGCGGAGATCGGGCCCTCGGCGAGGCGGTCGTAGGCGACGACCGGGATGCCGGCCTCGTCCGCCTTGGTGACCGAGCCGGCGATGGACTTGGCGTCCACCGCGTCCAGGATGATCGCGTCCACCTTCTTGGTGATCATCGAGTTCATCTGCTGCTGCTGCGTCGACGCGTCCTCCTTGGCGTTGACGTAGCTCACCTCGCAGTCGGAGCAGAGCTCCTTGATCCTCTTCTCGATGAGGGGCTTGTCGAAGTTCTCGTAGCGGGCCGTCTGGTCCTCCGGCAGCAGCAGGCCGATGGTCAGCGGGCCGTCCTTCTTCTTGTCGTCGCCGCCCGAGCCGTTGCCTCCGGCTTCCTTGGCACTGCCGCAGGCGGCGAGCGAGACGGCCATGGCGGTGGCGGCCACGGCCACGGCGGCACGGCGCAGTTGCGTGTTCATCCAGAACCTCCCTGACGAGGCCGCGTCACTGCGGCCGAGGTGGCAGGAAGTCAACTCGTAGTAACACCTGCCGTCAAGAAGTAAATTCTTAACGAGACAGCAACGATGCCATGCGTGAACAAGGTGAACGCAGAGTGGCAACGAGAGCGCTCTCGCCCTCATGACACGGGTACAGCGGCGCCTCCGGCCCCCGTCCGTCCCGTCCTTCTCTTCGTTTGTTTTCCGCGCAACCCGACCAGGAACCGGTTCCGATCCGGTTCCGAACCGGCCCCGCGCCGGCTCAGAACCGCCCCGGAACCGCCCGGAACCGCTCGGATCCGGCTCAGGCCCCGGCGGACGCCGCGACGGCCGGCACGCGCCGGGTGCCGTTCAGCGAACCGTCCAGCAGCGTCGAGTCGCCCATCTCGCTCAGCACCAGCGCCAGCGCGCCCAGCACCTCCGCACGACCGCCCAGGGCACCGGGCACCACCGTCAGCTGCCGGGCCGCGCTGGGGATGGCGTACCGGGAGACCGAGTCGCGGATCGGGCCGAGCACCAGCTCGCCGGCCTCGGCCAGGTCGCCGCCGAGCACGACCCGGCTGGGGTTGAGCAGGTTGCACAGGTTGGCGACGCCGCTGCCCACATGGCGTCCGATGTCGGCCACCACACGGCGGCAGCCGAGGTCCCCGGACCGGGCGAGCCTGACCATCTCGGGCATGGTCAGGTCGGGCCCGTGGCTGGAGTGCAGCAGCGGCAGGACGTAGCGGGCCGCGGTGAACGTCTCCAGGCAGCCGCGGTTGCCGCACCGGCACACCGGGCCGGACTCGTCCAGCGTGATGTGGCCGATCTCACCCGCGGTGCCGCCCGGGCCCCGGTAGATCTGACCGTCGATCACCAGGCCCGCGCCCACGCCGCTGGCGACCTTGATGTACGCCAGGTCCCGCGCGCCGCGCCCGCTGCCCCACACCAGCTCGCCCAGCGCACCGAGGTTGGCGTCGTTGTCGACGTGGACCTCCACACCGAGGCGGGAGGCCAGCTCCTCGCGCGGATTGGTCCCGGCCCAGCCCGGCAGGATGGTGCTGGAGCCCAGCACTCCGGTCTCGACGTCGATCGGGCCGGGGACGCCCAGGCCCAGCCCGATGACCTTCTCCCGGCAGAAGCCGGTCACCTCGATCAGCCGCTCCACCAGCCGCTCGGCCCGGTCGAAGCCCTGGGAGGCGGAGGCGTCCACGTCGATCGGCTCGGACTCCTCGGCGAGCACCTGGTGGGCCAGGTTGCCGACGGCCACGCGCAGGTGGGAGTGGCCGAAGTCGACGCCGACGACGATGCCCGCGTCCCCCGACAGCGAGACGCTGCGGGCCCGGCGTCCTCCGGCGGAGGTCGGGGTGACCTCGACCGTGCCGTTGTCCTTCAGCTCCCGGACGATGTTGGAGACCGTCGCGGCCGACAGCCCCGTGGTCCGCGCGATCTCCGCCTGGGTGAGCGAGCCCGCGATGCGCACGGCCCGTACCACCCGCTCCAGATTGGCCCGGTGCAGAGAGGACTGCGACCCCGGAGTCTCCACGACTCATCCACTCCCGCCTCGACGGGCGGCTCGACGACCTGCCCGTCGGCCGCACCACGCCGACGAGGTGCGGCTTGTCTCCAATACGTGAACCATAAGCACAGCCTGAAGCGTTATCTCCCGTCAAGACCTTGAGCGGGGTGGGCGCTCGGATGTTATCTGCGCACGGACGGTGACGCCCTCGGCGCGAAGAGGCACGGAGGAGGGCGAGGAGACGCGAGGAGGCGGCCACCGGGACGCGGTAGCCGCCTCGGAGGAGGGGACGGCGGGGGGACGGGCGGGGCGGTGGGGGCGGCGGGGACGGCAGGCGCGGGCGGGCCTACTTCAGCGCGCCCGCGGTCAGCCCCGCCTGCACCTGGCGCTGGAAGACGACGTAGACGACGAGGATGGGCAGCACCGCCAGGGTCAGGCCGGCGAAGAGCCCGCCCCAGTTGCCGCGGTAGCCGGTCTGGGCCGCCAGGTTGGCCAGACCCTGGGTGAGCACGTACTTGTCGGCGTCGCCGACGTGCACCACCTGGGGGATCAGGTACTGGTTCCACTGCCCGAGGAAGTTGAAGATCCCCACGCTTATCAGGCCGGGCTTGGCCATCGGCAGCATGACCTGGAAGAAGATCCGGCTGTGCGAGGCCCCGTCGATCTCCGCCGCCTCCGCGATCGAGGAGGGGAGGGTGCGGAAGAAGGCCGACATGAAGAAGACGGTGAACGGCAGCGAGTAGGCGATGTAGACCAGGATCAGGCCGTGGTAGGTGTCCAGCAGCGCGAAGTTCTTCATCACGAAGAACAGCGGCACCAGGGCGACGATGATCGGGAACGCCATGCCGCCGACGAACAGGAAGTACACCAGCCGGTTGCCGGGGAAGTCGTAGCGGGCCAGGACGTAGGCCACCATCGAGCCCAGCAGCATGGTGCCGACCACCGAGCCGCCCACCACGATCGCCGAGTTGATCGTGTACTGGCCGATGTTCGCCTCGTTCCAGGCGAAGGACCAGTTGTCCCAGTTCAGGCTCTCCGGCAGCGACCAGGGGTTCTCCAGGATGGCGCCGGAGGACTTGAAGGAGTTCATCACCGCCCACAGCAGGGGCCCGGCGGCCATCACGGCCCACAGGACCAGGAAGGCGTGCGAGAAGGCGTTGAGGGTGCGTCCCTCCGTGCCGCCCCCCTCCCGCCCGGCGCCCGTGCCGGGCGCGTTCGCGGGCCGCTGCGGGCCGGCTGCGCCCTTGGTGAGGGTGACGGCGGTCTCCTCGGGGTCCCCCGGCCTCAGGGACGGCGACGGTTCGGCAGTGGTCATGGCTGGTTCTCCCGCTGGCCTGTCAGAACTCGATCCGGTCCTTGCTCCGCCCGAACGCCATCGCCGCCACGGAGAAGACCATGGTGACGATCAGCAGGGCCACGGCGACGGCGGTCGCGTAACCGGCCTGTCCGTCCTGGAACGCCTTGTTGTACAGGTAGACCGGCGCGACGATGGTCGAGTAGGCGGGGCCGCCCGCGTTCACCGTCAGGATGTGCACCACGGCGAAGGCGTCGAGCGCCATGATGCCCATGTACACCCAGCCGGTCTGCACGGTGTCGCGCATCAGCGGCAGGGTGACGCGGAAGAACGTGGTCGTCCGGCCGGCGCCGTCCAGCAGCGTCGCCTCGTAGATCTCGCGGGGGATGGAGCCCATGGCCGCGGAGAAGAGCACGACGTAGAAGCCGACGTTCGCCCACACCATCACGACCACGACGCACCAGAAGGCCAGCCGGGGGTCGCCGAGCCAGCTCTGCTGCCACTCCCCCAGGCCGACGGCCGACAGTATGCCGTTGAGCAGGCCGCCGGCGGGGTTGAAGATGTACTTCCACAGCACCACGACGATCGCGATCGACAGCGCCTGCGGGAAGAAGTAGACGATCTTGTAGAAGTGCGAGCCGCGCACCCCCGCCACCGCCTCGCCCCGCCGGTGCCGGCCGCCGACGTTGAGCATGAAGGCGAAGAACAGGCCCAGGCCGAGGGTGATGACGGGCAGGACCAGCAGCAGCAGGACGTTGTGCCACAGCGCCTTGCGGAAGATCTCGTCCTCCATCAGCCGGCCGAAGTTGTCCAGCCCGACGAAGGCGAAGTCGCTGCTGAGGCCCGTCCAGTCGGTCAGCGAGTAGTAGAACGTCTGGAAGAAGGGCGACACGACCAGGACGCCGTAGAGCACCAGGGGCACCGCGAGGAAGCCCGCGATGAACCGGTACTTCAGGTAGGTCCGGTGGCGGGGGGAGACGCGCCGCTCGCCCCGGCCCCCGCCGGGCCCTCCCGGCGGGGGCGCCGCTTCCTTGCCGGCCTCGGCAACCGCCGGGCTGTCACTGGCCATGCCGCCCTCGTCCCAATCTCCGTGTTCCGGCTGTTCCGGTTGCTTCCGGGGCCCGCTGAGGGCCGGCCCTCAGCAGGCCCGGCTCACGCGTGCTTGTACTTCCTGACGGAGTCGTCCTTGGCCGTCCGGTCGGCGTACTCCTGGCACTTGTTCATGGCCTCGGCGGGCTTCATCCGGCCGGCCAGCAGCTCGGCGAGCACCGAGCCGATCTGCTCCTTGTGGAGGGTCTGGTACCAGTCGAAGATGCGCGGGTTGACCACGTTGTCCCCGGCGTCCTTGAGCGCCTGGCTGGAGGAGGCCAGACCGGGGGACATCTCCATGCCGTCGGTGGCGCCGGCCACGCAGGTCAGCGACTTCACCAGCCGGGAGAAGTTCTGCGCCGACTTCTTGCTCAGCATGATCCGCAGCAGTTCCATGCCGCCGGCCGGGTTCTTGGCCTGCGCGGGCACGATGAACGGCTCACCGGCCTGCGCCCACAGGGTGCCGAAGGGCATCTTGTCGGAGTCGTCCAGGCCGGTGACCGCGCCGCAGGCCATGTCGAAGTCGGCGGGCGTGGTGTCGGCGGCCTCGTTCTCCACCCAGGAGCCGTTGGGGATGAAGATGCACTTGCCCTTGGTCCACTGGGTCTGGGACTGGATGTGGTCCAGGCCGGGGGTGCCCCGCAGGATGTAGCCCTTGGCGGACAGTTCGTGGTAGGCCTCGAACGCGCTCTTGACCGCGTCGTGCTTCCAGGCGTTCGGCTCCAGGTTGTCGATGGCGTCCAGGACCTCCCGGCCGCCGATCTTCCCGATGAACGGGTAGAGGGTGAAGGGGATGTAGTACGGGTGCTGGCCGGCGTACGTCCAGCCCGCGATGCCCTTCTTCTTGGCCTTGGCGCACAGGGCCAGCATCTCGTCCCAGGTCCTGGGGTACTCCCAGTCGTTGTCGGCCAGCAGCTTCCTGGAGTACCACTGGCCGTAGACGGTGTAGGCGTAGTTCAGGCGCCAGACCTTCTCGTCGCCGTACTGGCCCATCTCGATGGTGCCCGGCAGGAGGGTGTCGCGGACCTTGGTGTCCGGGTCGTCGACGGAGGGGGCGTCGAGCAGGGGGCTCAGCTCGGCGAGCTGGTCCTTGGCGATCAGGGTGGCCGCGTCCATCTGCTCGGCGCCGGAGTTGTCGATGAGGTCGGGCGGGTTGCCGCCGACCATTCTGGGCTGGAGGACCGAGCGGATCTTCTGGGTGGCGGTGAGCTTGACCTTGCCGTAGCTCTTCTCGTAGATCTCGGCGGCGTCCTTGCCGTACTGGGTGCCGAAGCCGCCGTCGAAGATGACGAAGTCCAGGCCTGCGTCCTTGTTGACGCCCAGCGGGTTGTCCTTGGTCTTCTGGCCCTTGGCGACCTCGTTGTCGCTCCCGCTGTCGCTGCTGGCGCAGGCGGAGAGCGCGCTCATGGCGGGGACGGCGATCAGGCCGGCCGCGGTGGCCCGCTTGATCAGATCACGACGGTTGACATCGGTGGATCCCATGCTCAAGTCCTCGCCTTCTGTAAAGGACTCAGGCGGTGTGCCGGAACCCCCGGACACCGCTTGTGAGTTGAAGCTGAGTTGTGCGGGATGTGACTCCGGATCGTGCGGAGCCGCGCCGGGTCCCGCCGATGCCCGCCCTCTCCCGGTGCCACGGCCCTCCGGCCTTCGTCTTCTCATATGACCGCTCGGACGCCGACAGGTATAGTCCACTTTCCTTCCGGTGGGCAAGATCGGTGCGCGTTCGGGTGCCAGTCTTTCCCGAGTTGAGACCTCCGGGAAACGCGGCGGGGCCGTACCTCCCACCATGGGAGGTACGGCCCCGCCGCCACCGCCTGGCCGCTGCCCGCCGCCCGGTCACCCGGGCGGCGGGCAGCGGCCTCTCACTGGCGGGTCGCCTTGCGGATCACTTGCGGATCAGCGAGCGCAGCACGTACTGCATGATGCCGCCGTTGCGGTAGTAGTCCGCCTCGCCGGGGGTGTCGATGCGCACCGTGGCGTCGAACTCCACGCCGGTGTCGGTGGTCACCTTCACCGTGCCCGGAATGCCGCCCTCGTTCAGCGCGGTGATGCCGCTGATGGAGAAGGCCTCCTCGCCCGTCAGGCCCAGCGACTCGGCCGAGGCGCCCTCGGGGAACTGCAGCGGCAGCACGCCCATGCCGATCAGGTTCGAGCGGTGGATGCGCTCGTAGCTCTCGGCGATGACGGCCTTGACGCCCAGCAGCGCGGTGCCCTTGGCCGCCCAGTCGCGCGAGGAGCCCGAACCGTACTCCTTGCCCGCCAGGACGACCAGCGGGATGCCGGCGGCCTGGTAGTTCTGGGAGGCGTCGTAGATGAAGGAGACCGGCCCGCCCTCGACGGTGAAGTCGCGGGTGTAGCCGCCCTCGGTGCCCGGCGCGATCTGGTTGCGCAGGCGGATGTTGGCGAAGGTGCCGCGGATCATGACCTCGTGGTTGCCGCGGCGCGAGCCGTAGCTGTTGAAGTCGCGGCGCTCCACACCGTGCTCGGTGAGGTACTTGCCGGCCGGGGTGTCGGCCTTGATGGCGCCGGCCGGGGAGATGTGGTCGGTGGTGACCGAGTCGCCCAGCTTGGCCAGGACACGGGCGCCGGAGATGTCCTGCACCGGCTCCGGGTCCATGCCCATGCCCTCGAAGTACGGGGGCTTGCGGACGTAGGTGGACTGCGGGTCCCACTCGAAGGTGTCGCCGGTCGGGACCGGCAGCGCCTGCCACTGGGCGTCGCCCGCGAAGACGTCCTGGTAGGAGGTGGCGAACATGTCCTCGCCGATGGCGGAGGCGACGACGTCGTTGACCTCCTGCTCGGAGGGCCACACGTCCTTCAGGAAGACCGGGTTGCCGTCCTTGCCGGTGCCCAGCGGCTCGCGGGTGATGTCCACCTTCATCGAGCCCGCGATGGCGTACGCGACGACCAGCGGCGGGGACGCCAGGTAGTTCATCTTGACGTCGGGGTTGATGCGGCCCTCGAAGTTGCGGTTGCCCGAGAGGACCGAGGTCACGGCCAGGTCGTTGTCGTTGACGGCCTTGGAGACCTCCTCCGGCAGCGGGCCGGAGTTGCCGATGCAGGTGGTGCAGCCGTAGCCGACGAGGTTGAAGCCCAGCTTGTCCAGGTACGGGGTGAGCCCGGCGCGGTCGTAGTAGTCCATGACGACCTTGGAGCCCGGGGCCAGGGTGGTCTTGACCCACGGCTTGCGGGTCAGGCCCTTCTCCACCGCCTTCTTGGCCACCAGGGCGGCGGCGACCATGACGTAGGGGTTGGAGGTGTTGGTGCAGGAGGTGATCGCGGCGACGGTGACGGCGCCGTGGTCGATCTCGTAGGCCGTGCCGTCGGGGGCGGTGACGGTGACCGGGTTGGAGGGCGCGTCGTCGGCCGGGCCGTCGGCGTGCCGCGGGGCGCCGGAGCCGTTCTCCTGGTGGCCGTAGGCCGGGGCGTCGGAGGCGGGGAAGGACTCGGCGCTGGCCTCGTCCACAGGGGAGGCCACGCCCGCGGGCTGCTCCTGCGCGGGGACGCCCGGCTTGCGGTCGTCCCCGCCGGTGACGCCGGCGGCGACGTAGTCGCGGACGTCCTTCCTGAACTGCTGGGCGGCCTCGGCCAGGACGATGCGGTCCTGCGGGCGCTTGGGGCCGGCGATGGAGGGCACGACGGTGGAGAGGTCGAGCTCCAGCTTCTCGGAGAAGTCCGGCTCGGCGGCCGGGTCCAGCCACAGGCCCTGCTCCTTGGCGTACGCCTCGACCAGCGCGATCTGCTGCTCGGAACGGCCGGTCAGGCGCAGGTAGTTCAGGGTCTCGCCGTCGATGGGGAAGATCGCGGCGGTGGAGCCGAACTCCGGCGACATGTTGCCGATGGTGGCGCGGTTGGCCAGCGAGGTGGCGGCCACGCCCTCGCCGTAGAACTCCACGAACTTGCCGACCACGCCGTGCTTGCGGAGCATCTCGGTGATGGTCAGCACCAGGTCGGTGGCGGTGGTGCCGGTGGGCAGCTCGCCGGTCAGCTTGAAGCCGACCACGCGCGGGATGAGCATGGAGACCGGCTGGCCGAGCATGGCGGCCTCGGCCTCGATGCCGCCGACGCCCCAGCCCAGCACGCCGAGGCCGTTGACCATGGTGGTGTGCGAGTCGGTGCCGACCAGGGTGTCGGGGTAGGCCTGGCCGTTCCGCACCATGACGGTGCGGGCCAGGTGCTCGATGTTCACCTGGTGGACGATGCCGGTGCCGGGGGGCACGACCTTGAACTCGTCGAAGGCGGTCTGGCCCCAGCGCAGGAACTGGTAGCGCTCGCGGTTGCGGCCGTACTCCAGCTCCACGTTCTGCGCGAAGGAGTCCGGGGTGCCGAACTTGTCGGCGATGACGGAGTGGTCGATGACCAGCTCGGCCGGGGCGAGCGGGTTGATCTTCGACGGGTCGCCGCCGAGCTCCTTGACGGCCTCGCGCATGGTGGCGAGGTCCACCACGCAGGGCACGCCGGTGAAGTCCTGCATGATCACGCGGGCCGGCGTGAACTGGATCTCCTGGCTGGGCTGGGCCTGGGAGTCCCAGCCGCCCAGCGCCCGGATGTGGTCGGCGGTGATGTTCGCGCCGTCCTCGGTGCGGAGGAGGTTCTCCAGGAGGACCTTCAGGCTGTACGGCAGCCGGGCGGAGCCCTCGACCTTGTCCAGCCGGAAGATCTCGTACGACTCGTCGCCCACCTGCAGCGTGCTGCGGGCGTCGAAGCTGTTCGCCGACACGACAGTCTCCTTCAAGTGCATGGGTTCGCGCGTACCACCGCGATCCTGCCGCCCCGGGCCCCGACCGCTTCGCTCAGGCTCACCTAAGTCGGGGGTCGCCCGGCGAAGCCTCGGCGGACGCGGCGGCGGTACGTCTCTCGGTAGATATCTCGATGTCGAGATAACTCTAGTACATGGCGGCTCCACGGTCATGCCCCACCCCGCCCCGGGTACCCGCGCGTCCGCCCCCAAGCGCCGGCACACACACGAGCCGGCCGTGGGGAGGACCGGAACATGCCCGATAAACGAGTGAAAGTACGAAGAAAACAGGAAGACACCCGAGCCCCAGAGGTTGACATCTCATATCTGAGATAACATCGCCCCCATGACCGACGACTACCTCATGCGCATCGGCAAGCTCATCCGCGACGCCCGCCAGCACCGTGGCTGGACCCAGGCCCAGCTGGCGGAGGCCCTGGCCACCAGTCAGAGCGCGGTCAACCGCATCGAACGCGGCAATCAAAACATCAGCCTTGAGATGATCGCCCGTATCGGTGAAGCCCTGGACAGTGAGATCGTCTCACTGGGCTACTCCGGCCCGATGCATCTGCGGGTCGTCGGAGGCCGCCGGCTGTCCGGCGCCATCGACGTCAAGACCAGCAAGAACGCCTGCGTCGCCCTGCTGTGCGCCTCCCTGCTGAACTCCGGCCGCACCGTGCTGCGCCGGGTCGCCCGGATCGAGGAGGTCTACCGGATCCTGGAGGTGCTCGGCTCCATCGGAGTGCGCACCCGCTGGATCAACGACGGCGCCGACCTGGAGATCGTCCCGCCTGCCGAGCTGGACCTGGAGGGCATCGACGCCGACGCCGCCCGCCGCACCCGCAGCATCATCATGTTCCTCGGACCCCTGTTGCACCGGATGGACCACTTCCGCATCCCCTACGCGGGCGGCTGCGACCTGGGCACCCGCACCGTGCAGCCGCACATGAGCGCACTGCGGCACTTCGGCCTGGAGGTCACCGCCACCGAGGGCACCTACCACTCGGTGGTGGACCGCTCCGTCCGCCCCACCCGCCCGATCGTGCTGACCGAGCGCGGGGACACCGTCACCGAGAACGCCCTGCTGGCCGCCGCCCGGCACGACGGCACCACCGTCATCCGCAACGCCTCCTCCAACTACATGGTCCAGGACCTGTGCTTCTTCCTGGAGGAACTGGGCGTGCGGGTGGAGGGGGTGGGCACCACCACGCTGACCGTCCACGGCGTCCCCCACATCGACCGCGCCGTGGACTACTCCCCCTCCGAGGACCCGGTGGAGGCGATGAGCCTGCTGGCCGCGGCCGTGGTCACCGAGTCGGAGCTGACGGTGCGGCGGGTGCCGATCGAGTTCCTGGAGATCGAGCTGGCCGTGCTGGAGGAGATGGGGCTGGACCACGACCGCGGCGCGGAGTACCGCGCCGACAACGGCCGCACCCGCCTGGTCGACCTCACCGTGCGGCCCTCCAAGCTGGAGGCGCCGATCGACAAGATCCACCCGATGCCGTTCCCCGGCATCAACATCGACAACGTGCCCTTCTTCGCGGCCATCGCCGCCAGCGCCCAGGGCAAGACCCTCATCCACGACTGGGTCTACGACAACCGCGCCATCTACCTGACCGACCTCAACCGGCTCGGCGGACGCCTCCAGCTCCTGGACCCCCACCGCGTCCTGGTGGAGGGCCCCACCCGCTGGCGCGCGGCCGAGATGATGTGCCCGCCCGCGCTGCGCCCTGCCGTGGTGGTGCTGCTGGCGATGATGGCGGCCGAGGGCACCTCGGTGCTGCGCAACGTCTACGTCATCAACCGCGGTTACGAGGACCTGGCCGAGCGGCTCAACTCGGTGGGCGCCCGCATCGACATCTTCCGCGACATCTGAGCGGCGGACTTCCGGGACGTCGCCGCGCCCCTTCTGACCTGCGACGCAGCGGGTCAGGAAGGGGCGCGGCGACTTCTCTGGGACTTTGAGCCCGCGGCGCGCCACAGGCCACGCTCCACGAGGTCGGCGACCGGCCACGGCTACGCGGAGATCGTAGTCACGCCGCGTGGGTCAGGCGGGCGATCAGGTCGTCCAGGCTGACGATTCCGGACAGGTCTCCCTTCTCGTCCCGGAGGACGGCCAGGGTCGCGCGGCGCTGCCGGAGCAGTTCGATGCCGTCCGCGACGGTGTCGTGCGGCTCCAGTTCCGGAACCGGGCGGGCCAGGGCGCGGGCGGTGGCCGCGCGGCCGCGGGTGCGGGCCACCAGCACGTCGCGGGCGTGGACCGAGCCGACGACCCGGATGCCGTCCAGCACCAGCAGCCGGGTGCGGTCGTGCCGGGAGGCGGTGGCCAGGACGGTGTCGGCGTCCGCGTCGGCGGGGACGGCGATGACTCGGTCGGCGGGGACCATCAGTGCGCCGACCGGCTCCTGCGGTGCGGTGAGCGAGCGGGTCAGCAGACCGGACTCGCTCTTGGTGATCAGGCCCAGGCGCTGGGACTCGGCGATCAGGTGGGTGAGCTGCTCGCGGTTGTGGACCGAGGCCAGCTCCTCGCGCGGGGTGACCCGGAACAGCCTGACCAGTCCGTTGCTGATCTTGTTGAGGACCCACAGCAGCGGCCGCACCAGCAGGGTGATGCCGCGGAACGCCGGGGCGAGCAGCATCGCGGACTGCTCCGGGTGCGCGATCGCCCAGGACTTGGGGGCCATCTCGCCGACGACCATGTGGAGGAAGACGACGATCGCCATGGCGAAGAGGAAGGCGATGGCGTAGGACAGCTCGCCGGGCAGGCCGGCGGCCTCCAGCAGGGGCTCGACCTGGTGGGAGATGGCCGGTTTGGAGATGCTGCCCAGGCCGAGGGTGGCCACGGTGATGCCCAGCTGAGCGCCGGCGAGCATCAGGGACAGCTCCCGCATCCCGGCGAGCGCCGACTTGGCTCCCCTGCGGCCCTGCTCCGCGTAGCGCTCCATGCGGTGGTGCTTGGCCGCGACGAGGGCGAACTCGGCGGCGACGAAGAATCCGCTGGCGGCGAGCAGCAGGACGGTGACCAGCGCGGCGGTCCACGGGCTCATGCGTCCTCCTCCCGGCCACTCCGGTCGGTGCGGCCGGTGTCGGCGGTGGTGCGGGCCAGCCGTACGCGCTTGGGTACGTGCCGGTCCAGGGACAGCACCTCGACGGCCGCGTGCCCGCCCCGCGCGGGCAGGGCGACGGTGATGCGGTCACCGACGGTGGGGAAGCGGCCGAGGTGGTCGATGATCAGACCGGCGACCGTCTCGTAGTCCTCGGCCTCGGGCAGGTGGATGCCGGTGGCCTCGGCGACCTCGTCCAGCCGGCGGCCGGCGTCGACCCGCCAGCCGTCGCCGTCGGGCACCGCCGTCTCGGCCAGGCGGTCGGTCTCGTCGGCGATCTCGCCGACCAGTTCCTCGGCGATGTCCTCGAAGGTGATGATCCCGGCGAGGCCGCCGTGCTCGTCCAGGACGACGGCGAACTCCTCGTCCCGCTCGCGCATCCGGTCGACCGCGTCCGGCAGGGGCTGGGTCTCGGGCAGCAGCAGGGCAGGGCGGGCCAGCTCCCCGGCGGTCGCAGCCGCGATGGAGGCCGCGCCGAGCCGCATGAGCTCGCGCACCCCGACGACGCCCACGACGTCGTCGGGGCGGTCGCCGAGCACGGGGTAGGTGGAGTGGCCGTGGGCCGCGATCAGCTCGACGACCTCGGTCGCCGGGGCATTCGCCGCGACGAAGGCTGTCTCCACACGGGGCACCATGACCGTGCCGGTGTTGCGGTCGCCGAACTCCAGGGCGTGGTCGACGAGGTCGGCCGTGCGCCGCGGAAGGTGGCCCTCCTCGTGCGCGGCCTCGATGAGGTGCCCGACCTCCTCCAGCGTCGCGCCGTGGTGGAGCTCCTCCACCGGCTCGATCCCGGCCCGCCGCAGCAGCTTGTTCGCGGTGCTGTCGAAGACGTGGATCAGCGGACCGGTCACCTTCAGATAGGCCAGCGTGGAGGAGGCCAGGGCCTTGGCCAGCCGGTCCGGGACGGCCAGGGCCAGGTTCTTGGGCGCGAGTTCGCCGATGACCATCTGCAGTGCGGTGGCCAGGACGAACGCGACCGTCAGCGCCACCCCGCCCACGGCGGCCTCCGGCACCCCGGCGCCCGTCAGGACCGGACGCAGCAGCTAGGCGAGCGCCGGTTCCGCGAGGAAGCCGACGACCAGGCCGGTGACGGTGATGCCCAGCTGGGCGCCGGAGAGCATGAACGACAGCCGGCCCAGCACCTTCACCGCGCGTGCGGCGCGCCTGTCGCCGGCTGCGGCCTGCCGCTCCAGCGCGAGCCGGTCGGCGGCGACGTAGGCGAACTCCTGGGCGACGAAGTACCCGGTGCCGAAAGTGAGCACGAGGACGGCGAGCAGGCCGAGCCAGGCGGTCACCGCTCACCACCCCCCTGGCGGGCTGTGGATCGGGTACGGCTGACCTGACCCTGCGGAGGGGCTGGCAAGAAGGACTCCTCGATTCGGTGGACTGTGCCCATGACGATACGGACGTGTTCCGCGGCCGGCGTGCAGGGGCGGCGGGCACGCCCCGCCGACAGCCCGGTGGCCTGTCGCGCCGCACAGCTCGCGTCTTCCGTGCAGGTGACAACTGCCGTCCGGCCCGCCGAGTTCCCGCGATCCGGCGTGTGTATCCCCGGTCACGGTCCGCCACGGCCGCGGCCCGTGTCTGTCAGGGCGGGGCGGCGTGTTGATACCGTCCATCGCGCAGAGGTGTTCGATGAGTCCGCGGCGCCGGCCCGGGCAGTTGTTGGGGCCGATACGTGGATGATGAGAAACAAGGCCGGTCCGCTGCCCGGCGGGCAGCGAGCAGGACGCCCGCAGACGGGCGGCACCGGAAAGGGACGAGGCTGACCCGGCGGGGCCGGATCGTCGCCTGGTGCGCCGGCATCCTGGCGGTCCTCACTGTGGCGGGCGCCGCAGGTGGGTGGTGGGCCTACCGGAGCCTGGAGGGCAACATCCACTCCGCCGACCTCGACGACCGGTTGGGCCACACCCGGCCGGCCAACACCAGCCCCGGTTCGATGAACATCCTCGTAGTGGGGTCCGACAGCCGGGACGGTACCGGCGGCGAGTACGGCAAGGGTCTGGAGACCATGCAGTCGGACACCCTGATGGTCGTCCACCTGCCCAGGAACCGCGAATGGGCCACCGTGGTGTCCTTCCCCCGCGACTCCTGGGTGCAGATACCCGCATGCGACCGCGGGGACGGCACCGAGTCCGCCCCCCACAAGTTCAAGATCAACGAATCGTTCGCCATCGGCGGCAGCACCGGAGACGTCGCAGGGGCCGCCGCCTGCACCATCAAGACTTTGGAGCACAACACCGGCCTGCGCATCGACCACTTCGTGTCGGTGGACTTCCAGGGCTTCAAGGGCATGGTCAACGCCCTGGGCGGCATCGAGATCTGCCCGGAGGAACCGATACGCGACGACAAGGCCCACCTGTACCTGGAGGCGGGCTGCCAGACCATCAAGGATGAGGACGCCCTGGGGTACGTCCGCGCCCGCTACGGTATCGGCGACGGCAGCGACACCGGCCGCATCGGGCGCCAGCAGGAGTTCATGCGGGCCCTGGTCGCCAAGGCCAAGGCCGAGCTCACCAACCCCGCCGCTCTGTACGACTTCCTGGACTCGGCGACCGCGTCCCTGACCACCGACCGCGACCTGGCCGGCATCAAACCTCTGTACGACCTCGCTTCCACCGTCCAGGACATCCCCCGGGACCGGTTGACGTTCCTCACCGTGCCCAACTATCCGCGCGAAGCCGATGTCCCCTCGGACAAGGCGAACGTGGTGTGGCAGTATCCGCAGGCCCGCCGGCTGTTCACCGCGCTGGCCGACGACGAGGAGGTGGACAAGGCCGCTCTGGAGGCAGAAACGGCCGACCCCCTTTATGCCAGCCGGGTCCGCGTACGGGTCCTCAACGGCACCGGTGCCCCGGGGCAGGCCGGCGAGGTCGCCGAGGAACTGCGGGCGGCGGGTTTCACCGTCGTCTCGGTCGGCAACGCAGACCAGGACGCGGAAGCCACCTCGGTCACCCATCCGGCCGGGCTGGAGCGGCAGGCCCGGGTCCTGGCCTCCCGCCTGCCCGGCGCCGGGGCAGAGCAGGACGGCGACGCCGCACCAGGGGTGGTCACCCTCACCATCGGGACAGACTACGACCGACTGCGGTGACCGCCTCCCGCCCGGGTCAGACCTGCCGCAGAACGGAGGGCGGGGAGGGCGGGGGCAACTCGGCCGCGCCGAGCGCCGCACCGTACAGGTCCGCACGCTCCTCGGCCAAGTAGGGGGAGATGCGCAGTAGCACCTTCCCGCCCAGGTAGTGGCGCTCGGCGCGGGAGGGAATGCCGTAGGCGTCCCTCCTCAACTGCTCGGCGCGCTTCCGTGCCTCCTCGGCGTCGGAGTAGACCTCGATGACGCCGCCCAGGGCCACGCTGCCGGGGTCGTTGTCGGCCACCCGCCCGCCGTCCACCCGTGCGTCCTCGAAGACGACCTTGCTGCGGTAGCCGCCCGAGCGGCCCGGAAAACCATCAGGGTCGGCCTTGTGCCGGACGTACGGCCGGGCATTCTCGATCGGCAGACCGGCCTGCCGTAGCACTCGTAGTACGTTCCTGGCCTCCGGAGTCGGCGCGAGGCGGATCTCGGAGGCCGACGCGCCGTGCCCAAAGGTGTGCGGGGAGGACTGAGCGTCCCCCCGCTCGACCAGGAGAACATTGCTGGCCAGCAGGACCACGCCTCCCAGGAGAGCGATCTTCTGCCTGTGGTTCATGCACCCGTCCCCGCGACGACGACTGGCTCCGGCCCGCGAACCAGCGTACGTGCAATGCTGCCCGCTCAGGGTTGTATGTGCGGGCAGGGCACAGATCCTGACGCGGGAGCAGCGTGTGCGGACGCCCCGGTCAGAAGGCCAGGACGGCCACGCTTCCCAGGTAGACGGCGAGCAGCACGATGCCGTCGAATCCGAGCCGCAGCCAGCCGCGCTTCTGCCGCACCAGCATGCCGCCCAGCAGCACCGTGGTCATCACCAGTGCGGCGCTGGTGAGGAAGAGCTGGTCGGAGCCGGCCGCGTGGTAGAGGGAGCCGCCGCGGAGGAAGAGGTCGCCGATGGCGAGGTTGAGCACGTCCAGGCAGTTGCCGCCCACGATGGCCGCTATCGCCAGGGTCACCGCCCCCCGCCGTACCGCCGCGACCGCCGTCACCGTCTCCGGCAGCGCGTTGACCCCGCCCATCAGGACCGCGCCGACGAAGCCCGCGTTCATCCCGGTCGCCTCCAGCAGGCTCTCGGCCGCCCGGGCCACGGCCCAGCCGCCCAGCGCGACCAGGCCGGCGACCACCAGGAACTCCCCCCACAGACCGCGGCTGCCCCGCCCGGCGAAACGCTCCTCGTC
Source organism: Streptomyces nanhaiensis (assembly GCF_046614825.1). NCBI lineage: Bacteria > Bacillati > Actinomycetota > Actinomycetes > Kitasatosporales > Streptomycetaceae > Streptomyces > Streptomyces nanhaiensis. The sequence continues at coordinate 3,573 of NZ_JBKJFM010000079.1, read as the reverse complement.
CGGCGTGTCGGGGACGGTCTCGCGGGTGCGGACCGCCTGCCACATCGGCTCCTCCTGGTAGCGGATCAGCCGGATCCCGCCCCAGTAGAAGGCCGCCAGCACCAGTGAGGCCGGGTGCACTCCCAGCACCGTGACCTCGGGGCCGAAGGAGGCCATCAGCGCCAGTCCGAGCAGGGCGATGAGCAGGCAGCCGAACAGCACGTTGGGCAGGGAGGCCGCGGCGTGCTCCAGGTTGACCCGCCGGTAGGAGGCGTCGGCGACCACGACCGCCAGGGTCTGCGCCGCGATGCCGCCCACCGCGTTGCCGTACGCCAGGGTGGGCTGGCCGCCGGCCGCGCTGACCGCCGTCATCACGATGCCCGACAGGGAGGTGATCAGTCCGAAGAAGACCGCGCCGAACAGCGCCTCGCCCCAGCCCGTCCGGTCGGCGAGGGTATCGCCCAGCCCCGCGAGCCGGACGCTGCACACCACGGTGACGGCAGCGGCCACCAGGAAGATCGCGACGCTCCAGCCCAGGCTCCACGATCCGGTCCAGGCCGCGAGCATCTTCGCTCTCCTCTTCACAGGCGTCACGGTCCTCTGCCGCATGCCCAGACGACCGGCGAACAGACCACCGGGAGGCCCTGCTCCTACCTCACTTCTCCAGTGATCGTGGCCTTTGTCGGCGGTATCTCGCTCTTCTGGAGGGCCCCCGCAGATCCTCGTTGCCGTAGAAGCCCCTGGAGCCGAACAAGCAAGGTGAGCAGCTGTCGAGGGGGAGGACCGGTGTCGGCATGGCGGCCGGTACCTGGGTTGAGGATCCTCACGTTCCCGGGCGCCGCGGGCGGCGCCCACTACCGAAGGCGGGTCCGAAGAAGCATGTCCGTGATCTGAGCGCCCTCTTCGTCGTTCTGCCACCCGTGGTGCCGAGCGACGCACCGCTCCCTTCTCCGCCTGGGTACTGACCGCGCGGTGGGTGCCGCGCCTCTGGCTCGTAGTGCTTACGGCTGCGGCCACGCGCACTTGGGGTGTGGAGACCCGGTGAAGGGGTGAATTCCTGTCAGCATCCGGACCCGGCTGCGGGCCCGGAGCACGGTCCTGCTGTCGTTTGTGCACCGCCGACAGTCCTGACCGCAGGTCAGGAGGCACCGAGTGGGAGCCTCACGCTCTCCACTTCTCCCAGCCGTTCACCAGCCCGATGGCGAGGAGCACTGCCGCTACGATCAGCAGCCAGCTCAGTGTGTGCACCGTCCACCCGAGCACTCCGAGCGCGATCGCCACCAATAGCAGCAGCGCCCAGCCCATGCCCTACCTCCTCCCCACTTCGTACGGCCAGATCCTCTGCCGAGACGGACAAGGGCAAGCTCGGGGGACACAGCTCTCGCCCACCTCACGGGCCTCTGGAGGCACACGCGGGGCGAAAGCCGTCCGACTGTTCCGCAGAGGCGTCGGCGCCTCCTCTCCGGCAGGCACCGGTCACTCCGGCCACGCATACTCTACATAACTGTAGAAATATTGGGTGGCCTGGCGACACCGGATCGGCCCCTTGGCTTCACCACAGCACCGCCGGTCCGCCCCTGGAGCCTGGCCGCCGGCGCACGAGAAGCGACTCCAACTCCCTCGGCGAGCGCGCCCCGGAAGACAGAACCGAATCAACGCACCGCGAAGGAGCGACCAGTGGACAGCCGAAAATCCGTGGTGACTGCCGAAAAATCCCGAGACGGGGAAAGTTGCGCCGACTCAGCGCCCTGGGCTTCAGACCTGATGCTCCAGGCAGGCAGATGGCGCTCCTGCAAGTCCGTGCCTGCAGTCTGTCATTTACGCTGCTTCACCCACCCGGTGACCATGCCTGCGACGAACACCACAGCAGCGATGATCAGCATCCACTTCAGCGCCTTGACCACCAGCCCCAGAATCGCCAGCGCAACGGCGATCAACAGCAACCACACAAGCCATTTCATCGGGCCTCCTCGGTGAGGACATTCATGACACGTCGACGTCGGCGGCGCGGGGCGGGGCGGCACGGAGCGCCTTGCTCTCTCCAGTGGCCCAGGAAGCCATTCCTCAAACGGGCTTCCGCATGGCCGGGCGTTGAGCTGTGCGGCGGAGACGGCCGCTCAGCGCCGCGCGCGTCCCTGGGCCCGGCACTGCAGCCCCCTCAAATTCGGGGGCTTGTGCTTTACGGCCGATCTGCGCCATCGCGTCGCGCCGGGTGCGGCAGGTCCTGGTCCGCGCAGGCGCGTCCGGCCCGTGTGTCGCCAGGGCGTGGGGCCGACGAGTTCGGGCAGGGCATCTCCACGGTGACGAAACCGAGGACGGTATCCCTGCGCTGGTGACAGCGGCCAGGTGCGTGCCGTTGGCGCGCAGCACGGCCAAGGCACTGCCGAAGGAGAGACGCCGGCCCCGACACAGGTCACGGCGTGCGGGGTGGCGCGGGAGAAGAAACATGCGGCGGTCGATGGCGCCGAGGGCCTCCTCCGTGAGGGGCGGACAGCCCACGGGCCAACGGTCGGCATGCGGAATGCGGAAGCGGCCGCGGCCGCGGCCTGAACGGGTGACGGTGCGTTCCGGCCTGTCCAGGCGGACGCCATCGCCGGCCTCCCAGCGGGCGCGCCGTCATCGGTGGCGGGGGCAGAGGTCAGGTCGGATTTCTCACAGGGCCGTGCTCATGGCGGACCTCACCAGCGCCCCTCGACGGTGGCCGCCCCGGTGTCGCCGTACCCGCCGGCGGACCGCGGCCATGGCGCACCCCCTGCACAGGCACTGCGGGAGCCTGTCGGCGGGGCCGCGCCGCTCCCATGCTCGACGGTGGCCGGGAAGAACTCGGCTGCGGTGAAGGCAACACGCGCCGGGGCGAGTGGAGGTGGCGGGATCTCGGCCACCATGCCGCCCCTTCCCTCACTCGATCCAGGCAGGAGCGTGGCATGGCTGGTACCGGGAGGTTCACCCAGGGCGGGGCGAGCACTTCTTGTGTCTCCCAAGGGGCTCTGATGGGCCGGTGCGCCTGCCGAAGGTCTCCCCGCGGCGTCACGAAGACAGCGCAGAACCCCCGTCCGCAGGGTTGAGGGCACCCTCGAAGGACTGTTTTCAGACTTTCCCCGACCGGCTGCGCGGATGTGCGCCGAGCGGGGTTCCACACCTTCTATACTTCTACAGTCTTGTAGAGAAGACGAGGGGGTGGCCACGGGTATTCCCGGCCACTGGCAGGCATACACGTCTCGCCCGAGAGATACGGCGGGACGGTCGGCACGCCGTCCGCGGAGAGCCGTCGAGCAACCGGACACAGACTCGGCCGCTGCAAGCCGCGGAGCGGTCGGGCCTGCCACCCCATCCGTGCATCGTCAGCCTGGGAGGGCGTACGTGGCTTCGATCGACCTGGACAAGGTGCTGGACAAGGCATGGGCGGACAAGGCCCTGCCGGAGATACTCCAGGCACCCGTCTCCGCCCTGAAGGGCGTGTCCGACCGCGACGGCGAACTGCTGGACCAGGCGTTCGGCGTGAAGACCGTGGCCGACCTGGCCAAGCTGAAGTACGTCCGCTGGGCCCAGGCCCTGGCCGCGCTGGACACCACCGCCAAGTAACCACCGAAGGCC
>NZ_JBKJFM010000078.1:0-27246 GCF_046614825.1 Streptomyces nanhaiensis | reverse complement strand
CGTCCGCCGGCGCCTTCACCGAACCGCCGGCGGAGACCGGCACGGGAAGCCCGTGACCTGCCGCCGCGACCGGCCGCCGGAGCGGCAGCTCGGCAGGGGGCGCACGTTCCCCGACGAGCGCCGCGCGGGGCCGGACCGCCGGGCGGGAAACCGGAATCCCAGGCGCGCGGGGCCCGGCCGGAAACCGGGCCCCGCGGAGGGCGACGGTCGTCAGAGGGCCGAGGGGAAGCGCTCCCAGACCCGGTGGCGGGTCAGCAGCCGGACCACCTCGGGTAGGACCTCCAGGCCGTCGCCGCCTCCGACCACGCCGGGCGCGTCGGAGGCGATGCCCGCAGCCTGCCAGACCCGCTCGGCGCCCGCCCAGCCGCCGAGGGCCTTGGAGTGCCGGTACGTCTCGCAGGCCAGCAGCACCACCCGGGGGTCGACCGCCGAGCCGGCGTCCCCGCTCCGGTTGCCGCTGCCGGCCTTTGCGTCCCGGGCCCCGTGGGCGTCGGCGGCCGGAGCGGGCGCGCCGGCCAGGAGCAGGGCGTCGAACTCGATGGAGCGGGCGGCCGCGAAGGTGCGCTGGACGGTGACGGGGTCACCGGTGTCCGCGCCCAGCACACCGCCGGTGGGCGCGACCACCAGCGGCACCATGCCCTGGTCGAGCACCGCCTGCCGGGCCGCGCGCACGGACTCCAGGCCGCCGCCGTCGGTGACGATCCCCACGACCCGCCCGGCCACGGGCCACTCCCGCCCCACCTGGGAGAGCGCCGGGCTGGGCGCGACATCGGCCAGGGGCTCGGACGGCTCGGGGGCCGGCAGCCCGAGCCCCTCGGCGACCTCCTGGCACAGCCGGGGGTCGATGTTGGCGAGCGTGCGCAGCACCCGCTCCCTGATCGCGTTCTCGTAGCACCGGCTCAGCTCGAAGGTGTAGGCGGAGATCACGTGCTCCTGCTCGACCGGCGACAGGCTGAGCCAGAACTGCCGCGGCTGGCTGAAGTGGTCGGAGAAGGAGGCCGGGACCTCCCGCACCTTCCGGCCGGCCGGCACCTCCACGGGCACCTCGACGTACGCGCCCGCGTCGGCTCCCGCGGTGAACGGGCAGCCGCCGTCCAGGGAGTTGGGCCGATAGGGGGCCGTACCCCGGTGCACGGCGGTCTGGTGCATGCCGTCCCGCAGCATGTCGTTGACCGGAGCGTGGGGGCGGTTGATCGGCAACTGGGCGAAGTTGGGGCCGCCCAGCCGGGTGATCTGGGTGTCGATGTAGGAGAACAGCCGCCCGGCCAGCAGCGGGTCGTCGGTGACGTCGATGCCCGGCACCAGATGGCCCGGGTGGAAGGCGACCTGCTCGGTCTCGGCGAAGAAGTTGCCGGGATTGCGATCGAGCGTCAGCAGTCCGATCGGCTGCACCGGGGCCAGTTCCTCGGGGACGATCTTGGTCGGATCCAGCAGGTCGATGCCCTCGAAGGTCTGCTCAGGGGTGTCGGGGAACGTCTGGATGCCCAGCTCCCACTGCGGGTGGGCGCCCGCCTCGATCGCGTCGGCGAGGTCGCGCCGGTGGAAGTCGGGGTCGGCGCCGCTGGTGATCTGGGCCTCCTCCCACACCTGGGAGTGCACACCGAGCCTCGGCTTCCAGTGGAACTTCGCCAGCGTCGTTTCGCCGTCGGCGTTCACCAGCCGGAAGGTGTGGACGCCGAAGCCCTCCATCATCCGGTACGAGCGCGGGATGCCCCGGTCGGACATGTTCCACAGCGTGTGGTGGGTGGCCTCGGTGTGCAGGGAGACGAAGTCCCAGAACGTGTCGTGCGCGCTCTGCGCCTGCGGGATCTCCCGGTCCGGATGCGGCTTGCCCGCGTGGATGACGTCGGGGAACTTGATGGCGTCCTGGATGAAGAAGACCGGGATGTTGTTCCCCACCAGGTCGAAGACGCCCTCGCCGGTGTAGAACTTCACGGCGAACCCCCGGGTGTCCCGGACGGTGTCCGCGGACCCACGGGAGCCGAGCACCGTGGAGAAGCGGACGAAGACCGGGGTCTCGACGTCCTTGCCCAGGAAGGCGGCCCTGGTCACGCTCGCCGCCGTGCCGTACCCCCGGAACACGCCGTGGGCCGCGGCGCCCCGCGCGTGCACCACGCGCTCGGGGATGCGCTCGTGGTCGAAGTGGGTGATCTTCTCCCGCAGATGGTGGTCCCGCAGCAGCACCGGCCCGCGGGCGCCCACCTTCAGGGAGTGGTCGGTGTCCGGCAGCCGGTGCCCCTGCGCGGTGGTCAGGTACTCCCCGCCCTGCGCCATCACCGCCCGGTCCGCGCCGGTGGGCTGCCCGGTGGGGCTGACGGTGGCGGGGCCGCTCTGGTCGGGCTTGGGAGGCAGCGGCCCCCGGGGCTCGGTCGGTTCCTCGAGCGAGGGCGGTTCGGGACCGGGGCGGCCGGGAACGGGGTGCTGCTGTTCCATGTTCGCTCCTCCGTGGGGCAGACGGACAACGGCACACTGGTGACCTGCGAACCGGACATCGAAACGGGAAAGGGGAAAAGTCACCTTCCCGTCCGTGCCGTTCCCGTCAGCCTCCGAACCCCGCCCCCGCGGGCGGCCGCGCCTCCCTCGGGCCCCCGCGCACCCCGCCCGACCCCGGCCGCCCGGCCCGCGCCGCCGCCGGTGCCGCGTCCGCCGGCGCCTTCACCGAACCGCCGGCGGGCGGCGCCTGACGGCGGGCCGGCCCGGACGGTCCCGGGCGTCCGTCAGGGCTTGCGGCCCACCCCGCAGTAGAAGGCCACCTCGTCGGGGAGCTCACCGGACGGCGAGGACTCCGGCCGCCACCGCGAGCACGACACCACGCCCGGCTCCAGCAGTTCCAGCCCGTCGAAGAACCGCGAGACCTCCTCGGGCGTGCGCTGGTGGAGCTTCGGCGTGCCGACGCTGTTCCAGTACTCGACCGCCGCGTCCACGTCGTCCAGCCCGGGCGCGGTGATGGTGTGCGACAGCACCAGGTGACTGCCGGAGGGGACCGCGTCCATGAGCCGCTTCACGATCGCGCGGGCCCGGTCGGTGTCCTCGACGAACATCACGATGCCCAGCAGCATGACCGCGACCGGCTCGGTGAAGTCCAGGGTCCTGGCCGCCTCCCGCAGGATGGCGTCGGGGTCGTGCAGATCGGCGTCGAGGTAGTCGGTGACGCCCTCGGGGGTGGAGGTCAGCAGGGCCCTGGCGTGCGCCAGCACGATGGGGTCGTTGTCGGTGTAGACGATCCGGGCGTCCGGTGCGATGCGCTGGGCGACCTCGTGGGTGTTCTCGCTGGTCGGCAGACCGGTGCCGATGTCCAGGAACTGCCGGACGCCCGCCTCGCCGGCCAGATGGGTCACCGCGCGGCCCAGGAACGCCCGGTCGGCCCGGGCGTAGTCCAGGATGCCGGGGTGGATGCTGCGGACCTGGTCGCCGGCTGCCTTGTCCACCTCGTAGTAGTTCTTGCCGCCCAGCCAGTAGTCCCACATCCGGGCCGAGTGCGGAATGGTGGTGTCGATCCGGGCCGACACCTGCTCGGACGTGGTCGTTCCGTCTGCCATGGGAGCCCCCTCCTGAGGTCCTGCGCGATTGCTTCCGTCAAACTACGCGCTCCAACCCGCCCTGGCAGCAGGTCTGTTGATCAAAGTTGGCCGGGCGGGGCGGGAGGCCCCCAGGGGAGGCCGGGGATCAGTCCTCGGCGGTCAGCCCGGCCTCCGCCGCGGCCAGCGCCGGTGCGTGGCCGAAGAGTCCGGGCAGGCCGCCGGAGTGCAGCAGGACCGTGCGGCGCCCTGGGCGGACCGTACCGTCCGCGACGGCCGCCGCCAGACCGGCCAGGGCCCGGCCGGTGTAGACGGGGTCGAGCACGAGACCCTCGGTGCGTGCGGCGAGGAGCAGCGCGGACCGGGCCTTCTCCGTGAGCGTGCCGTAGCCGGCCCCCACCTGGTCCGTGCGCAGCCGCAGCGACTCCGGCGGGCAGTACGCGCCGGTCAGGCCGGACGCCAGGCGCGAGACGGTGACGGCGGGGGCGGACACGGCGCCGACGTGGACGCCCAGGACCCGGTGCGCGCCCAGCTCGCCGACGAGTCCCGCCATGGTCCCCCCGGAGCCGACGGCGGTGACGACCGTGTCCAGGCCGGGGGCCTGGGCGAGGAGCTCGCGCCCGCACTCGGCGTAGCCCCGGGCACCGAGCACGCTGGAGCCCCCGAAGGGCAGGAGCGCCGGGACGGAGCCCTGCCGGCTCAGCTTCTCGGCGACCTCGTGCGCGACGGAGTCGAGCGAGGCGGCGTCGGTGTCGCCCGCCCACACCACCCGGGCGCCGAGGAGGCCGTCCAGCGCGAGGTTGCCGGACGAGGACGCCCCCGGACGGCCGGCGAGCACCAGCACGGCCCCCAGGCCGAGCCGGGCGGCCGCGGCCGCCGTCAGCCGCGCGTGGTTGCTCTGGGGCGCGCCGGTGGTGACCAGGACGGTGGCGCCGTCGGCCAGCGCCGCCCCGCACAGCCACTCCAGCTTGCGCACCTTGTTGCCGCCGCCGCCGAGACCGGTGAGGTCGTCCCGCTTGATCCACAGGTCCTCCGCCTCCAGCCCGAGGGCGAGGGCCAGGCGCGGCGCGGGTTCGAGCGGTGTGGGCCAGGTGCCGAGGACCGCCCGCCGCGGGGCGCCGTCCTGTGCCGTCATCTGAGTGGTCACCCCGGTGTGCCGTCCGTGAGCGGAGCTTCGACGGGGCCATCGTGGCACACACGCGGCCCGCCTTCCGCCGGGCATCCTGGGTCTCACGGGGTGATCCGGCCGGGAACGCCCCCTCTCGCCGGAAGGGGTGCCCATGGTGAGGAACGCCCAGCGGTTCCACGGGTGGATCGCCGGTGTGGGGACGTCCTCGGGGACGCGGATCGTCCTGGGGCACTGGCCCCGGTCGCCGTTCGGCCCGTTCGGCGACGTGATGCTGGAGCGGGCCGACGGGCAGCGGCTGCTGCTGGCCCCGGCCGGGCGGATCGCGGACTTCGTCGCCGCGGTCTACCGCTTCGACCGGGTGCTGGTCGTCCCGGTGGAGGTGGACGCGGCCCGGCGGCACTGGCAGGTCGCGGCCGGACCGCTGCGGATGCGCTTCACCACCGGCCGCCGGGGCGGGCTCGGGCTGCTGCTGCGGTGCGTACCCGCCCCGCTCGCCGCCCGGCCCGCCTGGGTCGCGCTCACCGACGTCCCCGCCCGGCTGATGCCCGGGGTGCGCACCAGGGGCAGCGCGGGCGGCGGGTACCGGGAGTGGTACGGAGTGCGGGACCTGCGCAGGATCACCGGTGTCGAGGCCTCGTGGGAGGGCCGGGACCTGGGTCCGCTCGCGCCGGTCGACCCTCCTGTGCGGTTCGGGTTCGGCTCCGCCCCCCGCACACCCGCCCTGGTCCGGGTGGTCACCACCGTCGCGGGGCCGCCGGCGTCCTCTCCCCCTGCCTCCGGCCGCGGAGGTCTGTAGCGTGGGAGACGTCCTTTCGGACCTCGGAGGTGCGGCATGCGCGTTCCGGCCATACAAACCGAGGGGCTGACCAAGCGCTTCGGCACGGTGACCGCCCTGGAGGGGCTGGACCTCCGGGTGGAGCAGGGCGAGATCTTCGGCTTCCTGGGCCCCAACGGGGCGGGCAAGTCCACCACGATCCGCCTGCTGCTCCACCTCGTCCGCCCGACCGCCGGGACGGCGCGGATCATGGGCGTACCGGTGGAGGACGTCGAACGCGCCCACCGGCACGTCTCCTACGTCTCGGGCGACGTCTCCCTGTGGCCGCAGCTGACCGGCATGGAGATCCTCACCCATCTGGCCAACCTGTCCGGCGGCGCCGACGACGCCTTCCGGGACGAGCTCATCGAGCGGCTGCGGGTCGACCCGAGCGTGCGGGCCCGCTCGTACTCCAAGGGCAACCGGCAGAAGATCGCACTGACCGCCGCGTTCATGACCCGGCCCGACGTGCTGCTGCTGGACGAGCCGACCAGCGGTCTCGACCCCCTGATGGAGGCGGAGTTCCAGGCTCTGGCCCGGGAGGCCGCCGACCGCGGCCAGACGGTCTTCCTCTCCTCGCACCTGCTGGACCAGGTGGAGGACATCTGCCACCGCGTGGCGATCCTGCGCGCGGGGCGGCTGGTGGAGGTCGCGGCACTGGAGGATCTGCGCAAGCTGAACACCACGGTGTTCGAGGCGGTCCTGGACGGCCCCGCGCCCCGGCTCGACGGAGTGCCGGGCGTGGTCGCCGTGGAGCGGATCGACCGCGGCCTGCGGGTGTCCGTGACCGGGCCGCCGTCGGCCGCGCTCTCCCGGCTCGCCTCGGCCGGACTGGTCCGGCTCCGCAGCCGGGAACCGAGTCTGGAGGAGATCTTCCTGACCTACTACGAGGCCACCTCCGGGCAGCGCGGGGCCGTCGCCGCCGCGCACGGCGCCCTGCCGGACGGCGCCGGACCCGGCGCCCGGGGCGGACGGGGCGCGCCGGACCCGCCGGGCGCGCCGGACCCGCGGTAGGAGGCGTTACCCATGGCCAAGGCCGCGCCCGCACCCACCGCCGCCCACCAGGTGCGGCGACACCGCACGGAGGCGGCGATCGCCCGGCTGGCGGTCCGGCTGGTCCGCCGCGGCACCCTCGTACTGGCCCTGTCGACCGCCCTCTACGCGGTCGTCGAGGTCCTCACCTACCTCGCCGCCTACCCCGACGCCGCATCGCGCCGCACCATCGCCACCTTCCAGGACAACCCGGCCGTGCGGATGCTCCAGGGCATTCCGCACGCCGTCGACACCCCCGGCGGCTTCGCCGCCTGGGACGCCGGCTGGCTCCTGGCCGCGATCACCGGGATCTGGGCGGTGCTGACCACCGGACGGCTGCTGCGCGGCGAGGAGGAGACGGGGCGGGCCGAGTCCGTGCTCGCGGCGCCGGTGCGGGCGGGCCGCGCCCTGCTGACGCACCTGCTGGTCCTCGCCGCCGCGATCGCCGTGACCGGCGCCGCGATCGCGGCGGCGCTGACGCTGTCGGGCGCCGCCGCGGCGGGCTCGGCGCTGTTCGGGCTGGGCGTCGCGGGCTTCGCGGCCACGTTCGCCGGGGTCTGCGCCGTCACCGCGCAGGTGTTCGAGGTGCGCCGCCGTGCCACCGGCGTGGCCACCGCGGTGCTCGGCGCGTCCTTCCTGCTCAGGATGGCCGCCAACAGCAGCGACTCCCGCGGCTGGCTGCGCTGGCTGACCCCGTTCGGCTGGATGGACGAGCTCCACGCCTACCGCGACCCCCGGTGGACGGCCCTGCTCCTGCTGCTGGCCGCGCCGGTGCTCCTGGGCGCCGTCGCCGTGCGGCTGCGCGCGATGCGCGACACCGGCGGCGCGCTGATCGCCGACTCCGACAGCCGCCGCGCCCGGCTCGGGCTGCTGGGCGGCCCGGCGGCGTTCGCCTGGCGCGGCACGCAGGGCATGCTGATCGGCTGGCTGACCGGCATCACCCTCTACGCCCTGGTGACCGGGTCGGTGGCCAAGGCGGTCACCGACTTCGTGGCCGAGCAGGCCTCCTACCGGGAGATGCTCCAGCGGCTCGGATGGGACCTGCAGCGGGTCACCGAGGGCTACCTCGGCACCATGGGCCTGCTGTTCGGCCTGCTGCTCTCCCTCCACGCCTGCTGGCGGATCGGCGCCGCGCGCGCCGAGGAGGCCGCCGGACGACTGGAGTCCACCCTCACCAGGCCGGTCTCCCGGCGCCGCTGGCTCGGCGGTCACATCCTGCTGGCCCTGGCCGCCTCCCTGCTCCTCGCGGCCGTCGCGGCACTGGCCGTGTGGGCCGGCTCGGTGGCCGGCGGGGCCGACGTGGAGGCGGCGGGCGCGTTCGGATCGGTGCTGAACACCCTGCCCGTGGTGGTGCTCCTGACCGGCCTGGCGGTCCTGGTCTACGGCACCGCGCCCCGGCTCACCGTCGGCCTGTCGGCGGCCGTGGCGGTCATCGCCTACCTGGTGGAGACGATCGGGACGGCACTGGACTGGCCCGGCCGGGTGCTGGACCTGTCGCCGTTCCACCACCTGGCCACCGTGCCCGTCGAGCCGTTCGAGCCGCTGCCCGCGGCGGTCATGACCGGTCTCGGGCTGCTGGCCCTGCTGGCGGGCGTCGCGGCCTTCGAGCGCCGCGACGTCACCGGGGACTGAGGGCGGCGGAGGCAACTGAGGGCGGCGGAGGCGGGCCGGCCCCGCCTCCGCCGCCGTTTCAGGAGGGCTTCCCCGGATCGCCGGATCCGGGTTCGGCCATCCTGCGGTGGGCGGCCGCCTTGAGGCGGTCGGGGACCACGGCGTTGGCCCGGCCCTGGGCCCGGGACTTCAGCGAGCCGGCGAGTTTCTTCTCCTCACCCTCCATGAGGGCCTCGAAGCCCTGCCGGGCGACCAGCGCGGGATCGTCGGTGGCCTGCTCCGCCAGCTTGGTGTCCTCCAGGTCGCCGCGGCGGAAGAAGTCGGTGTCGGTGGGGCCGGGCATCAGCGAGGTGATCGTCACCCCGGTGTCCCTCAGCTCCTCGGCGACGGCTTCGGCGAAGGACTGCAGGAAGGACTTCGAGGCGTTGTACACCGCCTGGAAGGGCCCGGGCATGGTGGAGGCGAGCGAGGAGGTGATCAGCACCCTGCCCTCGCCGCGGGCGGCCATGTCCCGCAGCAGGAGCTTGGCCAGGTGCACGGTGGAGGTGACGTTGAGGTCGATGAGGGCGAGTTCGTCGTCGAGATCGGTCTCGGTGAACGCGCCGCCCCGGCCGATGCCGGCGTTGAGGGCCGCGGCGCCCACCGGCCGCCCCGCCTCGGCGGCGGCCGCCCACAGCCGCTCGACCTCGTCGCGGCGGCGCAGATCGGCCCGGACGGCCCGCACCTCGGTACCGGAGGCGCGCAGTTCCCCGGCCGCGGCCGTCAGCCGGTCGTCCTCGGCGCTGACCAGCAGGTCGAAGCCGTGCTCGGCGAACTGCCGGGCGAGTTCGAGCCCGATGCCGCTGGATGCTCCGGTGACCAGGGCCAGCGGCCGGTGTTCGGCGGTGTGGTGTTCGCTCATGCCGCCCGGGTATCCCGTCGCGGGCGGTCGTCACCCGCGGAACCTGACGGAAGCGCCGTTCCGCTCGCCCGGCGCCGTACCACGGAAGTGGGCCGTACGACGGAAGCGGGGCCGCCGGCGCTTCGAGCGCCGACGGCCCCCGCCGTCCGTCCGCGGGGCCTGCCTCGGCCCGCCCCGCCCTGTCCGCCGCCTTATCGCAGCTGGTCCTCGTCGTTGCCGTAGGAGCGGCGCACAGACTCGGCGGCCTTGTCCGTCTGGGCGTCGTACTTGTCGCCGGTGCGCTCGTCGATCGTCTGCTCGGCGCGGTCGACGCCCTTGTCAGCCTTGTCGGGGTGGCCCTTGGCCATCTTCTTGGCCTTGTTCGCCATGTCACCCAGCTTGCCCATAACGGCCTCCTCGCGATGTTTTCGTGCTGTCCTGCTCCATACCGCCTAACCGCTGGCAAATGGGGGAAACATGCCGGACCCCGGCGGACGGCCGCCGGGCCGTACGACCGGCCGCGGCCCCGGCCGTGCCGATCGCCGCAGGTCACCGAGGCCGACCGGGTTTCCTGTCCCCGTGCGGGGGCACGCGGTCGTGTGCCGTTCCGGTGCCCCGCTCCACGGGTGCGAGGACCTGGCCCAGCGGGCCCGGCCGGGACCGGGCGGCAGCGACACCCAAGGAGCGAGCGCCGTATGACCCTCCCCTCCGAGCCGCCTGTGATCACCTCCCTCGACGAGCTGGCCCGTCTGGTCGAGAGCGGCAGGCGTCTGTACGTGCGCTGGTCCCGCGGCCCCCGGACCGACCTGGGGGAGACGGCCAGCACGGACGACCTGACCGGTGTCCCGCTGCCCGGGCTGTCCGTCAACGCCCTGGACGTCGAGCCGTGGTGGTCCAGCCGGCCGGTCCGGCTGTGGGTCGCCCGGCGCCTGTACGACTACTGCCATCTGCGCCGTTCGAAGGGGCCGGGAGTGCGGCCCTGGGTGCTGCGCGGCCGTGAGGTCGGGCGCGGGCCCGACAACGAGCCGCTGGTCAGGGAGGTGGAGCCGATCGCCTGGGTCGACGCACGGGTGATCTTCGAAGCGGAGCAGGAGGTGGCCCGGCAGAGGGGGAGCTGGGGCCCGCTGGACCGGACCGCCGGCAGCGGAGCGGAATCCTCCCGCTGACCGGGCAGGGGCCCCGCGGACGGCACGGCGGGCTTCTCCCCGGCTCCCGGGCCGCCCGGCGGCAGACCGCCCCCGCGCGGTCAGCCGGCCGGTTCGGCGCCGTCCCGGGCGGCGTCGATCGCGAGCCCCGTGCGGTACAGCTCGACCAGCAGCGGCCGTACGGCCCGGCCCGCCGCGGTGAGGCGGTAGCGGGTGCGGGCCGGGAATCCGCGCAGCCGCTCGCGGTTCACCAGGCCCCGCTCCTCCAGGGTGCGCAACCGCTCCGCGAGCACCTTGGCGCTGATCTCCGGCAGCCGACCGCGCAACTCGCCGAACGAGTGCGCCTCGTGGGCCAGTTCACGCAGGACAAGGGTGGTCCAGCGGCCCGAGACGGCGGCCAGCGCGATCTCCACGGGGCAGTCGGGCTCGGGGCGCCGGGTGCGGCCCCGCTCGTCCGGCACCAGACGGACGTCCCAGTCGCGGCGCGGGCCGGCGCCTGCCGGGGCGGGATCCGGCACGTGGGTTTCCGTTTGGTTGCCCACGTCGCGGACGGTTTGACTCGCGGTATGAGCATCGACTCCGACACCGGACACATCCATGCCCCCACCGTCTCCCTGGCCACCGACCCCGGGCAACACCCGGGGGTGTTCGCGGAGGCCTTCGGCACCGGCGACCCGGGCGTGCTGGCCCGCCTCTACGAGGCCCGGGCCGTCTTCGTCCCCCGCCCCGGCCGGCAGGTCGCCGGACGGGAGGTGACGGATTCCCAGGCCGGTCTGCTGGGACTGGGCCTGCCGATCACCGTCCGCCCCCGCCACACCTACGTCGCCGACGACATCGCCCTGCTGATCGTCGACTGGAGCATCGACGGCACGGGCCCGGACGGCGCGCACGTGCACATCGGGGGCACGGCGACGGACGTGGCGCGCCGCGGCGCCGACGGCCTGTGGCGTTACGTCGTCGACAACCCCTTCGGCACCGCGCGGCCCGACGCCGGGCCGGAGGCCCCCGCCGGCCACTGACCGGAAAGCCCTGGCCGACGCGTTGTCGGTGCCGCATGATATTCGTTCTCCAGACGATGATCAGCGGCCCCCGCGGGGGCCCACGGGGGGATCCACATGACAACCATCAGTCGGCACCCGGCGGCCGAGGAGCGGCCGGCGGACGGACGGCGCCGGCCGGCGTTCCCGTTCGGGCTGTGGAGGCGCAGGCCGGCGCCGCGCCTGGTCACCGACTTCGACGACCCCGCGCTGGCCCGGCTCCGGGAGGCGATCGGGGCGGGGGACTGGCCCGCGGTCCGCGAGCGGCTGGCGGCCGCGGCCGACGCCGAGGAGCTGTGCCGGCTGGTGTGGCACGCCTCCGGGGCGCCGGGCACGACCGAGCTGATGGGCCGTGTCATGGACCGCGAGCCGGACGGGACCCTGGCCCTGCTCATGGCCGGCGCGCACCACATCGACTGGGCGTGGGAGGCCCGCACCGGCGCGCGGGCCTCCCAGGTCTCCAAGGAGCAGTTCCGGGTCTTCCACCAGCGGCTGGAGGTCGCCGAGGACCTGCTGTACCGGGTGGCCGAGCGCGAGCCGGACTGGGTCGCCCCCTGGTTCATGCTCCAGGTCTCCGGGCGCGGCCTCCAGGTCGGGCCGCAGATCGCCCGCCTCCGCTTCGAGGCGGCGGTCCGCCGCAGCCCCGGGCACCTGGGCGCGCACCGGCAGCACCTGCAGCAGGTGTGCGCCAAGTGGGGCGGCTCGCACGGGGAGATGCACGACTTCGCGCGCGAGTCGATGCTCTCGGCTCCCGAGGGCAGCCCGCTGGGCGAACTGGTGGCCCTCGCCCACCTGGAGCACTGGCTGGACCTGGAGCCGGGTGAGGACGCGGAGTACATCGGCCGCCCCGACGTACGGGCCCGGCTGCTGGAGGCCGCCCACCGGTCCATCGGCGACCCGGCCTTCGGGCGTCCGCGCGACTGGATCGGCGTGCACAACACCTTCGCCATGGCCCTCTCGCTGGCCGGCGAGAGGGAGGCGGCGGCCGCCGCCTTCGCGCCGCTGGAGGGACGGGTCACCGAGTTCCCCTGGCAGTACCTCGACTCCGCCGACCCGGTCGCGGCGTTCCGGAAGTGGCGCTCGCGCGCCGGCCGCTGACGCGCCGACCCGCCGAACCGCACCCCCTCCCGCCGCCCACGGAAGAAAGCCCATCCGGTGTCCCAGCATCAGACGTCCCACACCTTCCAGGTCGATCTGCGCGGCCTGGTCGACCTGCTCTCCCACCACCTCTACTCCAGTCCCCGCGTCTACCTGCGCGAACTGCTGCAGAACGCGGTGGACGCCATCACCGCCCGCCGGGCCCTGCACCCGGACGCCCCCGCCCGGATCACCGTGGAGACCGGTGAGACGCTCACCGTCACCGACACCGGCGTCGGCCTGTCCGAGAAGGACGTCCACACCTTCCTCGCGACGATCGGCCGCAGCTCCAAGCGCTCCGCCGACGGAGGGCTGGACGGAACGGCCATCGCCTCGGCCCGCTCGGAGTTCATCGGCCAGTTCGGCATCGGACTGCTCGCCTGCTTCGTGGTGGCCGACGAGATCACCGTGGTCAGCCGCTCGGCGGCCGCTCCCGACGCACCGGTCGTCGAATGGCGCGGCCGCGCCGACGGCAGCTACACCATCCGCACCCTGCCCCCGCACACCAGGCCGGAGCCGGGCACCACGGTGCGGCTGACCCCCCGCGCGGACGGCACCGAGTGGACGCGCCCCGACCGGGTGCTGGAACTGGCCCGGCACTACGGCGGTCTGCTGCGGCACGAGGTCACCGTGACCGACGCCCGCGGCACGGCCACCCGGATCGACCGGACCCCGCCGTGGGAGGAGCGCCACGCCTCCCCGCGGGCCCGCCGCGAGGCGCTGGCCGAGCACTGCCGCTCCACCTTCGGCTTCACCCCGCTGGACACCGTCGAACTTGACCTGCCCGTCGTCGGGCTGCGCGGCGTCGCCTACGTCCTGCCGACCGCCGTCAGCCCCTCCCAGCGGGCCGGCCACCGGGTGCACCTCAAGGGCATGCTCCTGTCGGACCAGGCGTCCGAACTCCTGCCCGACTGGGCGTTCTTCGTGCGCTGCGTGGTGGACACCACCGGCCTGCGGCCCACCGCCTCCCGCGAGGCGCTGTACGAGGACGAGACGCTCGACGCCGTACGCGAGGCGCTCGGCGACCGGCTGCGCGACTGGCTCACCGGCCTGGCCGCCGGCGACCCCACCCTCCTGCACCGCTTCATCGAGACCCACCACCTGGCCGTCAAGGCGCTGGCCCGCCACGACGACGCGCTGCTGCGGATGCTGCTGCCGTGGCTGCCCTTCGAGACGACCGACGGCAACGTCACCCTGGACGAGTTCGCCCGCAGCCACCCCACGATCCTGGTCACCCGGAGCGTGGAGGAGTTCCGGCAGGTCGCGCCGATCGCCGCGGCGGCCGGCCTCGGAGTCGTCAACGGCGGCTACACCTACGACCGGGACCTGGTGCACCGGCTGCCGGAGATACGCTCCGGCACCACCGTCGACGACCTGGACCCGGCCACCGTCACCGCGCACCTGGACGCGGTGGAGCCCGCCGCCGAACTGGCCGCGGCCTCCTTCCTGGCCGTGGCCCGCGAGGTGATCGGCGTCCACGACTGCGACGTGGTGCTGCGCAGCTTCCAGCCGGTGACCGCCCCCGCCCTCCTGCTGGACAACCGGGAGGCCCGGCACGAGCGCACCCGCTCCGAGCTGGCCGGCGCCGGCGACGGGCTGTGGGCCGACATCCTCGGCTCGCTGCGCACCGAGGCCCCCCGCGCCCAGCTGGTCCTCAACCACCTCAACCCGCTGGTCCGCCGTGCGGCGACGATCACCGAACGCGGGCTGGCCACCGCCACGGCGGAGGCGCTGTACGGGCAGGCGCTGCTGCTCAGCCGCCGCCCGCTGCGCGCCGCCGAGAGCGCGCTGCTCAACCGGGCCTTCCTCGGCCTGCTCGACCACGCCATGCACGACCACGCCACGCACGACCGGGCCGGCGACCAGGGCGGCCCGGCCCCCCGGAAGGAGCCGTGATGCTGGAGACCCCGGAGGCCGTGCTCGACGCGCTGCGGGAGAACAACGACCGCCCCTACGGCCTGCCCAGGACGGTGACGGCCGAGGAACTGGTCGAAGCCGCCGAGCAGTTCGAGGACAAGGGCATCCTGGTCACCGCGCTGCTGGAGCTGATGGAGGCCTACGAGTACACCGGCGAGCACCGCAAGTCGCCGGTGGTCTTCGCCCGTCTGCTCCGGCTGTGGGACGACGACCGTGGCGCCTTCAGCGAGTGGGAGGGCCACCAGCTCTACTGGCGCTTCAAGTGGGTGACAACCTCCCTGCTGGAGGTGCCGGACGTACCGCTGGCCACCGTCGAGCAGTGGATCGGCCGGATGCGCGAGCGCTACCGCGAGGCCGGCCACGGCATGCAGCCGGTGGCGGCCATGGCCCACCGCGTCGCACTGCACACCGGCAGCGGCCTGGAGTCCGCCTACGACCTGTGGGTGACCCGCCCGCGGGAGCGGCTGAGCGACTGCGAGGCGTGCGAGATACGCCACCGGGCGCTGCACCACGTCCTCCTCGGGGAGGACGAGCAGGCCCTGCGGATCTGGGAGCCGCTGTTCGCCGGGGCCGTGAGCTGCCAGGAGGAACCCTACGCCAGCCATGCCTTCGCGCTGCTCCCGCTGCTGCGCACCGGCCGCGCGGACGAGGCCCGCTCGCACCACCTGGCCGGATACCGCTACGCCCGCGGAAGGACGGGGATGGCCGAGGAGATCGGCCTCCACCTGGAATTCTGCGCCCTGACCCGCAACGAGGGCCGCGGGCTGGAGATCCTGGCCGAGAACCGCGGGCTGTTCGGCGTCACCGGCGCCCCCAAGGCGCGGCTGGCCTTCCTCACCGGCGTGCAGGTGCTGCTCGGCCGTCTCGTGGCGCAGGGGTACGCCGACACCCCCGTCGCCGGACCGCCCGGGCGGCAGTGGACGGCGCGGACGCTGGACGGCGAGATCGGGGCCGAGGCGGACGCACTGGCCGCGGCCTTCGACCGCCGCAACGGCACGGCGGCGGTCGGCGAGCGCCGCCGCGCGCGCCTGGAGCGGCACCCCCTGCTGGAGGAGCCCCTCGCGCTGGGCCTGCGCGTCACACCGCTGACCGGCCCGAAGGACGACGCGGCCGCCCCGGAGCCCGCGCCCGCGCCGGCCGCCGCGCACCGGGTGGCGATCCCCGGGGACTTCGCCGAACTGGTCGCCGAGGCACGGCGGCTGGCCGACGAGGGGCACCCCGGCGACACACCGCTGTGGGAACGCGTCGCCGAGCGCGTGACCGCCGACGGATACGTCCACGACCCCGCTCTCGGCCCCCTGGACCTGCTTCTGGCCGAACTGGCCGAGCAGCGCGCGTTCGCCGCGGACGAGCGGGGCGGGAACGGCCGGGCCGCGATGGCCGAGGCGGTCGCCCTCTACGCCCGGGCCGGCCTGCCCTGGCACGAACTGGCCGCCCGGGCCCGCCTGGCCTGCCGGCCCGAGGCCGGACAGGGGCGGAGCCAGGGGCCCGGCGGGGAGACCGCCGGCCACCTCGCGGTACGGCGGGAGCTGGAACCCCTGCTGGAGTCGGCCGAACGGATGCTTCCCGGCGGGGACGGGGAGCCGGAGGCGGACTTCCGGCCGGACAAGTACCTCGTCGTACTCCACTGCCGGGCCTTCGCCGCGCACGGCGAGCTGACCGACGCGCTGCCGGAAGCCGGCCCGGAGGCCGTGGCGCGCTTCGAGGAGGCGGTCGGGGCACTGCACGCGGCGGCCGAGCGCTGGGAGATCCCCCACCAGAGGGCCGCCGCCCACCTCTACGAAGCCGACGTCGCCGCCCGTACCGGGCGCGCCGAGGAGGCCGTCGAACGGCAGCGGCGCTCCCAGGAGATCCTGGAGGAGGCCGGCACCCCGTGGCGGGCGACCCGCGGCATGCTGCTGCTGGGCCAGGTCCTGATGCGCACCGGCCGGCCCGGGGAGGCGGCCGAGGTGTTCCGGCAGGCCATGGCCCGGGCCGCACGGTACGACGACCGCTCCTTCCCGGCCACGGCCGTCCACGCGATGCTCGGCCACGCCTGCCGGCACGCCGGTGAGCTCTCCGGAGCCGTCCGTCACCTGTCCGAGGCCGCCGCCCGGATGGACCGGGAGGGCGACCACAACGGCGCCGCCGAGTGCCGTCTGGAACTCGCCGACGCCCTGGCCGCCTCCGGGCAGCCGGAGGACGCCGTGGCGGTGCTGGAGTCCGTGGCCCGCGGGGGCGGAGCGGAATCGGGGGATCCGCTCGACGAGCGGCTGCTGGCCCAGGTCCGCCTCACCCTCGCCCGGGGACTGACGGAGCTGGCGGAGCACCGCGCGGCGGCCGAGGAGTTCCTGGGCCTGGCCGACACGGTGGCCGGGTGGGAGGAGCAGTTCACCCACACCATGGTCGCCTCCCAGGCGGCGGCCGCGCTGGCCCGGGCCGGCCGCCCGGAGGCGGCCGGGGCCGCACGCGAGCGCGCCCTGGAGTCCCACCGCCGGGCGCCGAGCCCGGTACCGGTGCTGGAGATGCTCCGGGAGTTCGCCGACCTGGCCACGCGCGGTGAGGAGGACGGCCTGGAGGCGGCGCTCGGCCACCTGGCCACCGCCGACGAGCTGCTGGCCGGGGTCCCCGAGGATCCGGAGGAGTTCCCCCACTGGTACCACGCCGGCCACAACCACCTGTGCCGCGCCCGCTGCCTGGCACGCGCCGAGCGCTTCGAGGAGGCGCTGGCCGAGGCGGACCGGGCCGACTCGCTCCTGGCCGAGGGCGGCCCGGACGGGGAGGCGGGCCGGGCGGAGACGGCGCGGCTGGCCGCCCTGGTCGAGGGCAACGGGCTGGACCGGCCGAAGGACGCCGTGGCCCGCCTGGACGCGGCGGCCGGCCGCTGTGCCGGGGCGGGCCTGGAGGAGGCGGCCAGGATCCTCACCGCCCTGCGCGAGGACATGGCCTCCCGCTGAGCCGCGCCCGGCCGGGGCGGCGTGCCGCCCCGGCCGGGCGGTCCGCGTTCCGCCGCGAGGCCGGGCCGGCCCCGCGGGCATGCCCTTTTTGCGGCCCCTGAGCTGCGCGAACGCCTTCCCCGGGGCCGCCCGCCGTCACCCGACCGGCTCTGCCGGCCGCGAGATCCGCGGCGCGCGGGGGCAGGGTGGGGGCATGTGGTACCCACGACTTGTGCTGGGCGCCGCCCTTCTGCCGCTGGCGCTGCTGGTGGTGCGGGACGTTCCCGCCCACCTCCTCGACCCCCCGGTGCCGGAAGCCGCCGGCCCCGCCGACCCGTACACCGCGCCACAGCCCGCGGTCGTCAGCCGGAAGGCCTGGCGTGCCGACGAGAGCCTGGTCAGGGAAGAGGCCAGCTACACGGGCCCGGTGAGCGCCGTCTTCGTCCACCACACCGGCCATCCCAACGCCTACGACTGCTCGGACGTCCCGCGGATGCTGCAGGCGCTGGAGGCCGACCACATCGAGGGCCAGGGGTGGGACGACATCGGCTACAACTTCGTCGTCGACAAGTGCGGAACCATCTACGAGGGCCGGGGCGGCGGCATCGGACGCCCGGTGTACGGCGCCCACACCAAGGGCTTCAACCGCAACAGCGTCGGTGTGGCGGCGCTTGGCACCTTCGGGGCGGGACAGGAGGTGCCGCGCGCGGTGATCGAGGCGATCGCCGAGGTCGCGGCGTGGAAGCTCCGGCCCGGCGCGGACCCGCAGGGCAGGGTGCGGCTGGTCTCGACGAACGACGAGAGCCGCTACGACAAGGGCGAGGCCGCGACGTTCGACGTCATCTCGGGCCACCGCGACAGCCATCAGACCGACTGCCCCGGCCAGGCGCTGTACGAACGCCTGCCGGAGATCCGGGAGGAGACCACCCGCCTGCGCGACCTCGACCACTGACGGCCCCGGCGCCGCCCGTCCCGCGGCTCCGTGGGACGCCGGCCCCGCGGGACACCGGAGCCGGCCCACCGGCACGAGGCCGCCGCCGTTCGTGCGGCGGCCTCCGGGGTGTCCGGGCACGGTTCAGGGTTCCGGTGCGGGGCCGCCCCGGGCTCAGAAGGAGAAGACCGCGGGTGCGGCGTCCGCCATGACGCAGGCGTTGGAGAAGGTGTGCGCGTACGAGACCCTGCGGCCCTCCCAGACCCCGTCGGCGGTCACGGTGACCGGATCCCAGACCATCGGGCACATCCGGTCGCGGCCGGACTCGACCAGCGAGGCGAACTCGCCGTCCACGGAACGCAGCTCGCCGCACGCCTCGGCCGGTGCCGGGTGGGTGCCGCCCGGCACCGGCGAACAGCTCAGCACGGCGGCCCGCAGCACGGTGGCCGTCGCCGGGTCCTCCCCCTTGCCGACGGTGAGCACCAGGGCCGAGGACGCGTAAAGCCCTTCGGGCTGCGCGGGCGAAGCGGCCGCGGTGGCCGCCGAGCCCGCCAGGCAGGTGACGGCCAGGGCGGTGCCCACTCCCAGACCCTTGATGCTGTACCGCATTTCGAACACTCCTGGGTTCGGTTCGTCAGATTCCGAACAGGAGTCTTGCTGGAGCCGACCGCGAGCGCACATCGGACGGATCACTTCAGGTCACCTTCGGCGACGGAGTGGTTGCCCAGTGTGCCGGTGGGCGGCTCAGCAGCCCTCCGAGCCCTCCGGGGAACGTGTACGGCACGCGTACGAGGAAGGGGCGCGGTCCGGCGTCAAGGCGGTGAACTGCCGTTTCGCGGACAGAACCGCCCCGCCCGGGCGCCGCACCTCGGCCGGAAACCGCCACGGCCCTCCTCTCGCCGGCGGCGCCGGGTGCGGGCGGACGCGCCGCGTGCCCGTCCGCGGCGCCCGGCGGCCCCGGCGCGGCCGCGGGCGTACCGCGACGCCCGGCGGCCCGGGAGGCCCCGGGCCGCCGGGCGCGTGGCTCACCTTTCCCCGGCCCTCTGTCCGTCGCTCCCGGAGTCCGCCGGCGTCCGGGCGGTGGAAGCCGCCGCGTACGGGGCCTGGGCGGGCGGGACCGCGGCCTGCGCGGGGGGCGGGGGCGCCGCGCCCGGCTGGGGGCTCTGCTGCGGAGTCTGCTGCGCCTTCTCCAGGAACCGCAGCAGTTCGACGGGGAAGGGCAGGACCAGGGTGGAGTTCTTCTCGGCGGCGACCGCCACCACCGTCTGCAGGAGCCGCAACTGAAGTGCCGACGGCGTGTCGGCCATCTGCTGCGCGGCCTCCGCCAGCTTCTTCGACGCCTGGAACTCGGCGTCGGCGTTGATGACGCGGGCCCGCCGGTCGCGGGCGGCCTCCGCCTGGCGGGCCATCGACCGCTTCATCGTCTCCGGCAGGGAGACGTCCTTGATCTCGACCCGGTCGACGTGGACGCCCCAGCCCACGGCCGGGCTGTCGATCATCAGCTCCAGGCCCTGGTTCAGCTTCTCCCGGTTGGACAGCAGATCGTCCAGATCGCTCTTGCCGATGATGGAGCGCAACGAGGTCTGGGCCATCTGGGAGACCGCGAAGCGGTAGTCCTCCACCCGGACGATCGCGTCGACGGGGTCGACGACCTTGAAGTACACGACGGCGTCGACCCGGACGGTCACGTTGTCCCTGCTGATCCCCTCCTGCGCGGGCACCGGCAGGGTCACGATCTGCAGGTTGACCTTGCGCATCCGGTCGACGAAGGGAACGATCATGGTGAAGCCCGGCCGGCGTACGTCCTTCATGACCCGCCCGAGCCGGAAGACCACCCCGCGTTCGTACTGTTTGACCACCCGGGCCGCCAGCGCGACGTAGACGGCGCAGACGCAGAGCAGCACGATTCCCGCCGCCGCGAGTCCCTGGAGCATCGCAGACACCTACTGTCATGGGTTGCACTGGTTTTCTGTCCTGTTTGCCCGATATTTACGATAGCTCCGTATGGGTGTCATGGGGAGCCCCGCCTCCGGGATGCCGAGGACCGCGCGACGGTGGTGGCCGCGCCCCGGGGTGCGTGCGCCCCGGGGTGGTTCCCGCTCAGCGGGTGGCGACCGTGCCCGACACGGCGTCGCCGTCGGAGGAGGGCGGATGGTCGACGAACCTCCGCTCGACCTCTGCCTTCTCGGCCTCCGACGGGTCGCTGCCGAGGGAGTCGAGCAGCGCGTCGCGCGCCGTGCTGCCCTCCGGTCGCACCAGCCCGACGACGACGTACAGCGTCAGCGAGGTGAGGACGGGAAGGCCGACGCTCGCGGTCTGGCCGGCGTCCTCCACGCCCCAGTAGAGATATGCCCAGACCGCCAGGCCGCCGGCCCAGGAGATGAGCGCCGCGCGCGGTCCGTGGCGCCGGAACCAGGGCAGCAGGCCCAGCATCAGCGGAATGGAGATCGGCCCCATGGTCGCGGCGACGATGCTCACCACGACCGTCATGATGAAGCCGTCCGGGTCGGCGAGGAGCGCGAGGGTCATGCTGAACGTGACGAAGGCGACCGTGGTGATCCGCGCGAACAGCAGCTGCCCGGCCTCCGTCAGGCGCCGTACGCGAGGGGCGACCACCGGGGCGAGGTCGCGGGTGATGACGGCGGTGATGACGTTGGAGTCGGAGGCCACCATGGCCATGGTGTGGGAGAAGAAGCCGGCCAGGAGCAGTCCGATGAGGCCGGCGGGCAGCAGCTCCTGGGCGAGCATGATGTACGACCTCTCGCCGTCGTCCAGACCGGGGACGACGAGCGGTGCGGCGATCATGGGGACGAAGAGGATGAAAGGCCACACGATCCACAGGAAGCTGGAGAGCAGCGCCGATCTCCTGGCCCGGGAGCCGGAGGGCGCGGCCATGTAGCGCTGCGCCAGGTTCCACATGCCGCCGTTGTACTCGAAGGTCTTCACCAGCAGGAACGCCATGATCAGCCCGGTGGTCACGGGGCCGTTGACCGGGTCGCCGCGGTCGGCCGGGAGGTCGCCCCACATCGTCCACAGCGTGGCCACCCCGTCGAGGTGGGCGAAGAGCGCGAAGAGCATCGCGAACCCGGCGACGGCCTGGATGACGAACTGGCCGAAGTCGGTGAGGACGTCGGCCCACAGGCCGCCGAAGGCCATGTAGAGCATGGTGCAGGCGCCGGTCAGGGTGATGCCCCACACCAGCGGGATGTCCGCGAAGCCCTGGAGCAGCAGTGCGATGGCGACCCACTTCGCGGCGATGTCCACCACCTTGAGCGCGGTGCCGCTGTAGGCGAGGACCTGCTGGGTGGGCAGGTCGTAGCGGACGGCGAGGTAGGCGAGCGGCGAGTTGACGCCGTGTCTGGCGCGCAGCCGGTTCCAGCGCGCGGCGAAGAGGAAGGCGCCGGCGCCGATGCCGACCCCGATGGTGAGGGGCCACCAGAAGTAGACGGTGATGCCGTGGTCGTATGCGACCGCGGCGAAGGTCACGAACATGATCGCGCTGTAACCGGACATGTGGTGCGATATCCCGGAGAGCCACCACGGGATGCGGCCGCGGGCCGTGAAGAAGTCGGCGATGGTGTGGATGCGTTTCCTCGACCAGAGGCCGATGCCCACCATCACGAGGAAGTACGCACCCAGCACGGTCCAGTCCAGTGCGGCCATGACGGCTCCTTAGTTCATAGATGTGAACTTCTGTCAACTCTATGAATGCGTGCCGTCACAGTAGAAGCGCCCTCATGGGGCGTCAATACATCTGAACGGACCGAGGCGGCAAGGGATTGAAGGAGGGTGAGGGGAGGGCTGGCGCACAGACCGGTGTTCATGGATGTATATGTTGTTCCGTTCCGTGTCGGGAAGGTGTGTGCGCGGAGGCCCCTTCCGGGCCTCCGCGCCCGTCTCACGCCAGCAGGGTGCGCCCGTGTTCCATCAGGGCGGACAGCTCCTCGATGTGCGCGCCGTCCGGCTCGCTCAGCGGGGGCCGTACCCCGCCCACGTCCAGACCGCGCAGGCGTACTCCGGCCTTGACCAGTGAGACCGCGTAGCCGCGGCCCTTGTTCCGCAGCTCCACCAGGGGGCGGTAGAAGCCGTCGAGGAGGCGGCGCACGGTGGCGTCGTCGCCCCCGGTGAAGGCGCGGTGGAAGGCGACGGCGATCTCCGGCGCGAAGCAGAAGGCGGCGGAGGAGTAGAGGCCGACCCCGATGCCCCGGTAGGCGGGGCAGGTGAGTTCGGCGGTGGGCAGTCCGTTGAAGTACAGGAACTCGCGGTCCGGCTCCGCGGTGCGTACGGCGCTGACGATCCGCTGCATCAGGTCGAGGTCGCCGACGCCGTCCTTCAGACCCGCGATCCCGGGGTGGCGGGCCAGTTCGGCCACGGTGGCAGGGGTGAGGACGGCGTTGTCCCGCTGGTAGACGATGACGTCCAGTCCGGTCGCGTCGGCCAGGGCGGTGTAGTGGTTCCGCAGTCCCTCCTGGTCGGGTGCGACCAGGTAGGGGGGCATGGCGAGGAGCCCGTCGGCGCCCGCGTCCTCGGCGATGCGGGCGTACCGCACGGCGAGGGCGGTGCCGTAGCCGGTGCCCGCGACCACCGGCACCCGTCCCCCCGCCTCCGCCACCGCCGCGGAGACGCACGCGCCGAACTCCTCGGGGGTCAGGGCGTGGAACTCGCCGGTGCCGCAGCAGGCGAAGACGGCGGCGGCGCCGGCGTCGACGCCGGCGCGCACATGGGCACGGAACACGTCGGTGTCGAGGGCGCCGTCCGGTCCGTACGCGGTGACGGGGAAGAAGAGCAGACCGTCGAGCCGGGCGGCGAGAGGAGGTGTGGTCACGGCACTCCCTGGGTGTCGCGGGGTGGCGGATGGTGTACACATTCACGACCGCTGTCCATATTCATGAACGCCGTTACGGTAGGGCAGGGATTCGCCGCGGTCAAGACGGCCGATCGTCGAAGGGGTGTCGCCAGGGAGGGAGAGCGAGAAAGCGCTTTCCCCTACACTTGACGATGTTGAGGCGAGTCCTTACCGTCTCCACAGTTGTGAATGACGTTCGGTGAACCGCTCCTGCGTCGAGCCCGCTCCGGCGTGTGCGCGCCGGCCTCCCCACCGCACCGAGGAGACAGCCCATGCCCGCCCCCAGAACCGTCCTGCTCACCGGTGCCGCGGGCGGCCTCGGCACCCTGATGCGGGGACTGCTCCCCTCCTACGGCCACACCCTCCGGCTCCTCGACGTCGCCCCCACCCCTCCGCTCCCCGGAGCGGAGGAGGGGACCGAGGAGACGATCACCGCCGACCTCGCGGACCGGGCGGCGCTGCGGGAGGCCGTGCGGGGCGTGGACGCCGTCGTCCATCTCGCCGGGATCTCCCTCGAGGCCCCCTTCGAGAAGATCGTGCGGGCGAACATCGAGGGCACCTACAACCTCTACGAGGCGGTCCGGGAGGAGGGCGTCGGGCGCGTCGTCTTCGCCTCCTCCAACCACGCCGTCGGCTACACCCCCCGTCCGGGCGAGGGCGACCCGCTGATCCCGGTGGACACCCCGCGCCGCCCCGACACCTTCTACGGGCTGTCGAAGTGCTTCGGCGAGGACCTGGCCCAGCTCTACTGGGACCGGCACGGCATCGAGACCGTCTCCGTCCGCATCGGCTCCTGCTTCCCCGAGCCCACGACGGTGCGGATGCTCTCGGTCTGGATGAGCCCCGCCGACGGGGCCCGGCTGCTGCACGCCGCCCTGACCGCCGAGGGGGTCGGGCACACCGTGGTCTACGGCTCCTCCGCCAACACCCGGCTGTGGTGGGACCTCTCCTCGGCGCGGGCGCTGGGGTACGAGCCGCAGGACGACTCCGAGCCGTACGCGGCCAAGCTCATCGCCGAGCAGGGTGAGCTCGATCCGGACAGGCCGGAACACGCGTGCCTGGGCGGCCACTTCACCACCGACCCGCCGATCTGGCCGCACTGATCCGCCGGCGCGCCGCCCGGCGGGCCGCCCGCCGCCCGGCGCGGCGGGGGGCGCGTCTCAGCCGAGGTCGTCGAACATGGCCAGCAGCGCCTGCTCGTCCGCCTCCTCCGGCGCGGGCTCCCCCTGGCCGGAGTGCCCGGAGCCGGGGCGCCCGGAGTGCGGCACCTGCTCGGCCCACACCGTCTTGCCCCGCGCCATGTAGCGGACTCCCCAGTTCCTGGTGAACTGCGCCACCAGGAACAGGCCGCGCCCGCTCTCCTCGGTCACCCCGGCGCGCCGGAGGCGCGGGGAGGAGTTGCTGCGGTCGGAGACCTCGCAGACCAGGGAGGCGCCGCGCAGCAGCCGCAGCCGTACCGGCCCGCCGCCGCCGTACCGCACGGCGTTGGTGAACAACTCGCTCACCACCAGGCCGGTGCCGTACTCCAGGTCCTGCAGGCTCCACTCGTCCAGCTGCCGCCGTGCCAGCGCCCTGGCCTCGGAGACCACCGACGGGTCGGAGGGCAGCTCCCAGGACGCCACCCGGTCGGTGGGCAGCGCGTGCACACGGGCCAGCAGCAGCGCCACGTCGTCGCGCGGGCCGTCCCGAAGGCCGTCCGGCGGGCCGTCGGACAGCAGGGTGTCCGTGACCCGGCCGCAGATCCGCTCCAGCGACGCCTCCGGCTCCGGCGAGGAGTCCGGTGGCGGCTCCGGGCCGCGCAGCGCGGAGGCGAGCAGCGCCATGCGTGCGTCGGTGTCGCCGTATGCGCGGCCCTCCTTGAGCAGGCCGTCGGTGTACAGCGCCAGCAGACTGCCCGAGGGCAGCTCCACGGTGGCGGACTCGTAGGGCTGGAGTCCGCCGAGTCCCAGCGGCGGGCCGGCCGGCAGGTCCAGCGTCAGCGTCCCCCCGCCGGGAAACACGGCGACGGGCGGCGGATGCCCGGCCCGGGCGGCCGTGCAGCGGCAGATCACCGGGTCGTACACCGCGTACAGGCAGGTCGCGGCCGTGGCCGGGTCCTCGGGCGCGCGGCCGACCAGATCGTCCAGGTGGGCCAGCACCTCCTCCGGAGGCATGTCCAGATCGGCGAGGGTGCGCACCGCCGTGCGCAGCCGCCCCATGGTCGCCGCCGCCTCCAGCCCGTGGCCCGCCACGTCCCCGACGACCAGGGCCGAGCGCATCCCGGACAGCGGGATCGCGTCGAACCAGTCACCGCCCACCCCGCTCCTGACGTCGGCGGGCAGGTAGCGGTGGGCGAGGTCCACGGCGGCCAGCCGGGGCGTGTCGCGCGGCAGCAGACTGCGCTGCAGGGTCAGTGCGGCGTCGCGCTCCCGGCTGAAGCGGCGGGCGTTGTCCACGCTGATCGCGGTGCGGGCCGCCAGTTCGCCCGCCAGGGCCAGGTCGTCCTCCTCGTAGGGGCGTGCCCTGCCGCGCCGGTAGAAGCCGGCCAGGCCCAGGACCGCGCCCCTGGCGCGCAGCGGCGCGGCCAGATACGAGTGCTCGCCCTCCCCGAGCAGCCCGCGGATCAGTTCGACGGGGTGGGCGCCGTCCGGGGAGGACGCCGCCAGGAGCTCGGTCCGCACCGAGTCCGCGACCGGCCGCCCGGTGCCGAGGCACCTGGCCTGCGGCGTGCCGGGCGCGTAGCCGACGGGGGTGTCCGCGCCGCCGCCGCGCGGGCCGCCGGCCTCCCCGCCGGTCCGCACGGCCCGTACGGCCATCCGGCGCAGCGCCGGCGCAGCGCCCGGGGCTCCCGGCGGAGGCTCCTCTCCGGCCAGGACGTCCTCGGTCAGGTCCACCACGACGACGTCGGCGAACCTCGGTACGGCGATCTCCGCCAGCTCCTGCGCCGTGCGCCGTATGTCCAGCGTGGTGCCGATGCGGGTGCCCGCCTCGTTCAGCAGCGACAGCCGCCGGCGGGCCTCGACGGCCAGGCGGCCGACACCCGGTTCACCCACCATCAGCAGCCATGCGTCGGGGCCGCCGCCCTCCGCTGCGCCGGGCCGCCGCTCCCGCTCAGCCTCCCGTGCCCCCTCCGGCTCCTCCCGCACGCCGCCCGGCACGCCCGTCTCCTCCCGCGGCCCCGCCTCCTGCCGTACGTCCTGAGGCCGCCCGGCGGGGGACGGCAGGTGCAGCAGGGGCACCCTCCGGCCGTCCGGGCCGCCCGCCGTGGCCGCGGGCGGCCCCGGGACGGCGGCCGTGGAAGCCGTGGAAGTGGCGGGGGCCTCCCGGAAGCTGATCTCGACGGCGGCACCCTCCGCGTCGCCGTGGTGCAGGAGCCTGCGCCGCAGTGTCGCCACCCGCCCGCCCGTCAGCGGCACCTCGGCGAACGTCTCGCTGGTCGAGGAGATCAGCTCGGTGGCGGTCTCCAGCAGCGCCAGTTCCTCCCGCGGGGCCAGCCGGGGCGCCGCCTCGCCGCGGCGGACCGGCGCCCCCGTGGCGAGGTCGATCTCGGTGTGCTCGCCGCGCCGCCTGGCCCGCAGGAAGGACTCCATCAGGCCGCGCTCCCTGGCCGACCCCATCTCCAGCAGCCGCTCGCCGATGCGGTCGGTGGCCTCCTGGAGCATCAGCGCCATGCCGGGCCTGGCCAGCTCCATGGGGACGGAGAGGTTCACCGCACCCTGCACGGTGCCGCCCACCGGGTCGCGCACCGGGGCGGCCATGCAGGTCAGGGTCTTGAGGCTGTGGAGGAAGTGCTCGTGTCCGACGACCACGAACGGGGCCCGGGTGCTCAGCACCATGCTGACGCTGCTGGTGCCCATGAACCGCTCGTCGACGTTGGCACCCGGGACGAGGGAGGCGGCGTCCATCAGCTCCAGCCCCCTGGTCTCCCCGATGCGGTCGACGATCGTGGCCCGCGAGTCGGTCAGCACCAGGGTGACGGGCATTCCGGAGAGCCGCCCGTACAGCCGCCGCAGTACCGGCATGGCGGCCCTGATCAGCCGGGAGTCCGGATCCAGGTCACTCTCGACGGGCAGTGCGGGGCGCTCCTGGTCGATGCCGAGCAGACGCGATCGCTGCCAGGAGGCGAGGATCTCCGCACGCACCTCGGGAGTGGACGGCCGCCCACCGCGGCCGTCCCCCACGGGTGCAGGGAAAGAAGTCACCAGAACGAAATAATAGGACAAAAGGTGTGCACATTCATGTCGGTGGGCTCGGGGGCGGCCGGGAGGCCCGCGCAGCGGTGCGGCACGGCCGGCCGGCCCGCGCGCCCGTCCGCCGGCCCGTCCGCCGAACTCGTCGGCATCGGCTTCGAGGGC
>NZ_JBKJFM010000077.1:0-27351 GCF_046614825.1 Streptomyces nanhaiensis | reverse complement strand
GCCTCCGCCTCGGCGACCAGCCGCCGCAGCACCTCCGCCAGCGGGGCGGGCGGCGCGGCGCCGGGGTCCTCGACGGGCAGCAGCCCGCGACCGCCCCAGCAGCGGCGGTGCCAGGCGTCGCCCGGCGGCTGCCGGACGCCGACGTGCTTCTGCTCCCTGCGCCGCCGCGCGAAGTCGCGCTCGTACGCCAGCCACACCTCCCGGGCCTCCTCCAACTCCTCCAGGGCGGCCACCAGCCGCTCCGGATCGGGGCTGCGGTCGTCGGGGGAGATGCCCGCGCGGGCGCACAGATGGTGCCAGGTGGCGCGGTGCCCGTAGGGGGCGAAGCGCTCCAGGCACTTGCGCAGGGCCTGCCTGCGCTGGGACGGGTCTCTCTCTGGATCACGGACCTGTTCTGCCAGGGCATTGAAACCGGCCAACGCGTACCACCTCCGACGTAAGTGACCACAGCCGTCATCGTTGGGACGTACCGGACCCTCCAATGGATCCGTGTGCCCCCGAATCTTCCGATGCCACATACCGACTGGTTAGTCTGTGCAGGGAATCGGTGGATCACCGGGAGCGGCCGGAAGACGGCCACCGCCGGCGACCGGAACGAGACGAAGGGTGGGCACATGGAGGACCTGCGGGACGCGGGCGTCGTGGTGACCGGGGCGGGCGGCGGCATCGGAGCCGCCCTCGCACGCGCCTTCGCCGCACGCGGCGCCAGGGTCGTCGTCAACGACCTCGACGCGGCCAAGGCCGAGGCCGTCGCACGGGAGATCGGCGCCACCGCGGTGCCCGGCGACGCCTCGGGGATCGTCCCCGCCGCCCGCGAGGCCCTCGGCGGCCGTATCGACGTCTTCTGCGCCAACGCAGGCATCGCCCCCGCCGGCGGCCCCGAGGCCGAGGACGCCGTCTGGGACGCCGCCTGGGACGTCAACGTCATGGCCCACGTCCGGGCGGCGCGCGAACTGCTGCCCGAGTGGCTCGAGCGCGGCCGCGGCCGCTTCGTCGCCACCGTCTCGGCCGCCGGGATGCTCACCATGGTCGGCTCCGCGCCCTACAGCGTCTCCAAGCACGCCGCCCTCGCCTTCGCCGAATGGCTGTCGGTCACCTACCGCCACCGCGGGATCGACGTCCACGCCGTGTGCCCGCAGGGCGTGCGCACCGACATGCTCGCCTCCGCCTCGACCGCCGGCGACCTGGTGCTCAGCCCCACGGCCATCGAGCCGGAGGACGTCGCCCGCGCCACCCTGGAGGCCGTCGACGCCGGGCGCTTCCTGGTCCTGCCGCACCCGGAGGTCGGCCGCTACGCCGTCGCGCGGGCATCCGACACCGACAAGTGGCTGGACGGCATGAATCATGTGCAGCGGAAGCTGGAGACAATCCAGCGGGACCAGCAGGTCCGGTAAGGCCAGAGAAAAGCAGGAGGAACCGCCATGACGAGCCCGGCGAACCAGCGGCAGGACGACGCCCCCACCCAGCCTGTCCCGCAGCGGCTGCTGGCCGCCGCCACCCGGCTGTTCGCCGACCGCGGCTACGACCGCACCTCCGTCCAGGAGATCGTCGAGGCGGCGGGCGTCACCAAGGGCGCCCTCTACCACTACTTCGGCTCCAAGGACGATCTGCTGCACGAGATCTACGGCCGGGTGCTGCGCCTGCAGCAGGAGCGGCTGGACGCCTTCGCCTCCTCCGACGCGCCCGTGGAGCAGCGGCTGCGCGACGCCGCCGCCGACGTCGTCGTCACCACCATCGACAACCTCGACGACGCCTCGATCTTCTTCCGCTCCATGCACCAGCTCAGCGAGGACAAGCAGAAGCAGGTGCGGGCCGAGCGCCGCCGCTACCACGAGCGGTTCCGCGCCCTGATCGAGGAGGGGCAGGAGGCGGGGGTGTTCTCCACCGCCACCCCGGCCGACCTGGTGGTGGACTACCACTTCGGCTCCGTCCACCACCTCAGCACCTGGTACCGGCCCGGCGGGCGCATGACCCCGCAGGAGGTCGCCGACCACCTGGCGGACCTGCTGCTGCGGGCCCTGCGGCCGTAAGCCCCTGCCGCGACCCGCGACCCGCGAGCCCGGCGCCCCGGCGCCCTCGCGGACCACCCGGAGAACCCGGCACGACCCACGACCCACGATTCCGGACCCACGACACACGACCCCACACGGTCCACGACCAGGGCGGAGGCCTCAGGTGAAGGCATGGCGCGTCCACGAGAACGGCGAACCACGCGATGTGATGCGGCTGGAGGAGGTCCCGGACCCCGAGCCGGGCCCCGGCCGCCTCCTGCTGCGCGTACGGGCGGCGAACGTCAACTTCCCCGACGCGCTGCTGTGCCGCGGCCACTACCAGGTACGGCCCCCGCTGCCCTTCACCCCCGGCGTGGAGCTGTGCGGCGAGGTCGTGGCGGCCGGCGAGGGCACGGCAACCGCCGTCGGCGCCCGGGTCATCGCCCAGCCCGACCTCCCCCACGGCGCCCTCGCCGAACTGGTGGCGGTCGACGAGGCCCGCTGCGCCCCGGCGCCGAAGGCGCTGGACGACGCCGAGGCCGCCGCCCTCCACATCGGCTACCAGACCGGCTGGTTCGGCCTCCACCGCCGCGCCCGCCTCCAGGCCGGCGAGACGCTGCTGGTCCACGCCGCCGCCGGGGGAGTGGGCAGCGCCGCCGTCCAGCTCGGCCAGGCGGCGGGCGCGAAGGTGATCGGCGTCGTCGGAGGCCCCGGAAAGGTGGCGGTGGCGAAGGAGCTGGGCTGCGACACGGTGATCGACCGGCGCGCGGCCGACGGCGTGAAGGGCCTGGCCGAGGCGGTCAAGGAGGCCACCGGCGGCCGCGGCGCGGACGTGGTCTACGACCCCGTGGGCGGCGACGCGTACACCGCATCAACCAAGTGCGTCGCCTTCGAGGGCCGGATCGTGGTCGTCGGCTTCGCCGGCGGCACCATCCCCGCACCCGGCCTCAACCACGCCCTGGTGAAGAACTACGCGATCCTCGGCCTGCACTGGGGCCTGTACAACACCCATGACCCGGCCGCCGTCCGCGCCTGCCACCAGGAGCTGACCAGGCTCGCCGAACAGGGCGCGATCAAGCCGCTGGTGAGCGAGCGCGTACCGATGGAGGGCGCGGCCGACGCCGTCCAGCGCGTCGCCGACGGCACCACCACCGGCCGCGTCGTCATCCAGCCCTGAGCCCCTCCGGCCCGCCCGCCTGCACAGTGTGGCTCTGTCCGCGCGGGAGCGGGCTCTGGCACGAGTTGCGTGATGCCCACGCAGAGTGACTGCGGCTGTGAGGGGGTCAGATCTGGTTTCCCGGGTGCCGGGCGTTCCAGGAGCTGATTATTGCTGCTCGCTGGTCGTCGAGATTCACGACGTCTTCGGGGGGTGCCGGGGCGAAGATGTCGACTATCTCAGAGCCCTCGCTCTGCCGTTCCGAGTGGCGGACGTATGCCTGCCGGCCGTTGGTGAACTGTCGCAGTTGTCCGGAAGGGTGGACGTTGGGGCGGGCTCCCTGGCAGCACAGGAGGCGACCGTCACGTTCGAGCTGTTGCCGGGCCTGGGAAAGGCAGTCGAGATAGTCGGTCCCGCTGAACTCTGTGCGCGAGTGAGCATCGAGGAGCGCGATGAGAGCGGTGGAGGGATCACTGAGGCAGATGGTGACGTGACGCACCAGGCCAGCAGCGTCAACGGTCTGAAGGTCTATCTCCTCGGTCCACTTCGGCCGAGGAACGTCGCTGTCGTCAGTTGTGTCCTGCTCGGACCGGCTATTCATACCGACCATGATCTCTGCCGTTGGCAGGCCAGGGAAGCTCTCACTCCGCCAGCAGGACGCGCTTGCGGAGGAGGGCGAAGCCGGCGCGGCCGAACATCTGGCGCTTGAGCATTTTGATCCGGTTGACGTGTCCTTCGACGACGCCGGAGCTCCAGGGCAGGGTAAGGCCCGCGATGACCGCGTCGCGGTCTCGGTCGATGCCGGCCGCGAGAGTGTGGAGGCTGGGCAGGTCGTCCTGGCGGACGGCGTCGAGCCACTGCGGGAGTCGTTCCCCCTGCCGCTCGGTGAGCATCTGGGCGAAGGAGCGGACGTGATCGGTCAGAGCATCGAGTTCAGGGCAGTTGGCCAGGACGGCCTTGAGCCGGATCTGTTCGATCTCGGTCAGCGTCTCGGGCCGGCTGAGGATCCATCTCGTCACCACGCGGGGTGCCGGCGGTTGCGCGGTGACCGGCCGTGGCGAGGTGCGCTTCTCTCGCAGGTAGGCGCTGACCCGGCCGTAGCTGCCTCGGTAGCCCAAGGGAACGATCTCTTCCCGGAGCTTCCAGGCGTTGGTGCAGCCCTCGCCCCCAGCGTTCGTCCAGGTAGGGCTTGTACTCGTCGAGGACGGAGGTCCTGTTGTGCTGCCACTGGCCGCGAAAGAGGTCTTCCGGCCTGGCGGCGTCGGCGAGGCTCTTGACGGTCCGGTGGGTCATGTTCAGCTGGCGCCCGATGGAACGGCGGCTGTGGCCGGCGTCCAGCAGCGCGTGGACCGTGGGTGCCTGGCTCGGACCCGGTTGGCGAACCGCTCGCTCCGCCATGGAGAGCCCGCCTTCTCCTCGGGCGGCGCAGGTTCATCGGCCTTCCCCTCGCGATCGGGGACGAGGACGCGAAGGCACTGGCGGTGGCGGGCGACAGCCCGCTCAGCGGCCTGGCCGAGGTTGTGCCACAGATGCCAGCGGTCGGCGATCTGCGTCGCCTGGGGTGCCCCGGCTGTGGCGCCTTCCGCGAAGAACGGCGCGCGGTCCCGGCAGACGATCTCGATCCCGGGTCGCTTCGCCAGCCATGCAGCCAGACTGGACGCCTCCCGGTCAGGCTGCAGATCCACCGGCCGACGGGTCTCGACATCGACGAGCACCGTGCCGTAGACCCGTCCCTTGCGTGTGGCGTACT
This sequence comes from Streptomyces nanhaiensis, assembly GCF_046614825.1. Classification (NCBI taxonomy): domain Bacteria; kingdom Bacillati; phylum Actinomycetota; class Actinomycetes; order Kitasatosporales; family Streptomycetaceae; genus Streptomyces; species Streptomyces nanhaiensis. The sequence goes on along the minus strand of NZ_JBKJFM010000077.1, from coordinate 22,454 downwards.
CATCAACACCAACCACCCGCGGGGCCGGGACTGCGGGTTCGGGCAAGACATCGAGCAGCCGCAAGAGTGCGCTGCGGCTGATGGACAACCCGAAGGCCCTCGCCATCCGGGCGCCGGCCCGGCCGGCGAGGGCGAGCCCCACCGCGGCGAGAGTCGACCGCAACCGCTCCGTCCACCTGCTGTACCGCCGGGTCAGCCCCGGCAACTGCTCAGCGAACGTCCGCCGAGCACACGAAGACTGCGGACAGAAGAACCGCCGGACTCGCAGTCGGAGGACCACCAGACGTCCCCCGCTCGGCACGTCCGCGGGAAACCGCAGGTAAGAGCTGTGCACCCGGGACGACTCGCTTCCACAGTCCGGGCATGCCGCCCCGACCGACGTACTGCTGACGTCGACGCGTATCGCCTCGTGGCTCACATCCAGCGACAGCACCGACACGTCCGCGGTGGACGGGAACAGCAGGCCCTCCAGACGGGGCGACATCGCTTCCACGACGCCGCACTGTCGACCACACCAAGACGGGCTCCGGTCGTTTTCAGGCAACTTCCCGAAGCCTGTTTGGAGCGGCGGCCGTCACTCAGCGTGCACGCTTCACGGAAGTCGCGCCAGACCCCGGGAGCGGGCAGCGGATGTGCACCGGTCCGGGAGGCAGCAGCCGCCCGAGAGGGAATCGAAATGTCCACCAGCCCGGTTGATCGCGTACCGCGGACTCACCGCCCATGCGGCGCGTCCGGTGTCACCGGGGATGTGCGTGCCCCCGGCCGTCCGGACAAACGGATGACCGGGGGCGAGCGTGATGCGGCAGGATGCTCCGTATGGCATTGACCACCCCCGAGCTGCACACCGCCCGCCTGCGACTGCGGCCGTTCACCGACGCCGACGCGGCGCCGCTCTACGCGCTGCACAGCAGCGCCCACGTGCTGCGTTACTGGGACTCCCCGCCGTGGACCGAACCGGCCCGCGCCCAGCGCTTCATCGCGACCTGCCGGAGGATCGAGGAGGAAGGCACGGGAGCGCGGGTGGCCGTCGACCGCGTCCGCGACGGTGCGTTCATCGGCTGGTGCGGCCTGACAAGCTGGAACCCGGACTTCCGCAGCGCCTCCCTGGGCTACGTCTTCGACGCCGCCGCATGGGGCCACGGCTACGCCACGGAGACCGCGCACGCCGTCCTGCGGTGGGCGTTCGACACCCTGGACCTGAACCGCGTCCAGGCCGAGACCGACACCCGCAACGTGGCGTCCGCCCGGGTCCTGGAGAAGCTCGGCTTCGTCCGCGAAGGCACTCTCCGCGAGGACTGCGTCGTCAACGGCGATGTCTCCGACTCCTGGGTCTTCGGCATCCTCCGCCGCGAGTGGCACCCGACGGCCACGCCGACGGCCGGCCACTAGGACCGGGACCTGCCCCCGTCTTTCGGTCCGCACCCCCGCCGAAGTCACCGTGGGCCGCTCCGGCAAGCTCAGTGTCTTCGCCCGCCCCACCGGTCCCGGCCGTCCGCGCCGCTGGAGCATCCAGTAGCCCGCGGGGCCGCCTGATGGCCGAGTTCTTCGCCCGGGCAGGTTCCGCACGCATCCGGCTGGGGGCGCCGACTGCAACGAACGGGCGATCCGGCTCCATCTGAGCCACGGCTTCGAGATCGCAGGTGAGCGTTACCTCTGGCGAGGAAGGATGCCCACCCCGCCCATGATCCGCGAGGCCCCGACGGCCGCCGGCATCAGCCGAGCGCGGGCAACGGGCCGTGCGCACGGTCACGGCTCGCCGCCATTTCCCGTGGGCATCTCGAGCCGGACTGATCGGCATCCGCGGTCGAAGTGCGTCCGGCGTCGATCGCGCCGTGCCGGACCGACTGCAGTTTGGGGTCGCTCAGCAGCCGAACGAGGCCAGGGGTGTCGAGAAGTGGATCACCGGTTGCGCTTCTCCGCCTCATGCAGGCGCTCGGCTTCCTCGACAGCGCCCCACTCACACGCGCGCTCGAAATGGCGGCTGATGCGCGCCTCGTGCTCCTGCTGCTCCGGACGGGGGTCCGTCGCCAGCCGTGCGTGCAACTCGACGTCGTGGCGGACGCCGTCGTAGGCGAGCTTCTGCCGTTGCAGGCCCTCGGGTGCGAACCCCGCCGCGCGGGCCACGCGGCAGGAGGCCGGATTGTCGGTGCGGTGCCCCAACTCCAGGCGGAACAGGCCCAGGTCGGTGAAGCACCAGTCGGCCAGCGCCCGGCAGCCGTGGGTCGCCACCGCCCCTGCCACGGGCGGCGGCGGTGGTCCAGTAGGAGACCCAACCGGTGCCGTGCTGCGTGTTGACGCCGCCGACCGCGACACCGCCCAGAGCCGTGTCGCCGCCGTCGGCGACGGCGAAGCCGTAGGCCACTCCACGGCGCCACTGGTCCCGCCGCCGCCGGACCCACTGCTCGGCCTCCGCCGTCGTGGTGACGGGTGCGTCGGCCTGCCGCCCCATCATCGGCTCCGCGAACGCCTTCAGCACGACGGGGACATCGGACAGCGCCCACGGACGCAGGCACAGCCCGGCCGGTAACCACAGTCGATCACGCATTCCACGGATTCTTCCGCCGGACCGGGTGGGGCGGCAATGCCGTCAGTCCCGGGAGGCGCCCTCGGGCCACAGCACTCGGACGGGGACGCCGGTGCGGCGGGCGTAGGCCACCACGTCCGCCGTGCCTCCGTAGCCGCGCGCCGGTTTCCCGTCCCAGACGGCGAGCAGCCGGTCCACCAGGCCGACGAGGATCTCGCTGCCCGCCTGGTGGGCGTGGGAGCCGGACTCGACCAGCCCGGTGCGGTGCACCTCGGCCGCGCTCCCCAGCAGGCCGTCATACGCCGGGTGGTGCCACTGGGGCAGGTCGTCGCGGTACCGCTCGGCGGGCAGGACGGCCTCGACGCGCCCGCCATGGTCGAGCACATACTCGGCGAACCATACGTCCGGCCCGTCCGCCAGGCACGACACCCCCACCAGCTCACCCGGCGGGTACTGCCGCACCTCCGCCTCCAGCATGGTCCGTACCCGCTCGGCGACAGGCTCGGGCAGTCCGCGGTGCCCGGTGATTCCCACGCGCATGGGTCTCCTCCGCAGGGTGCGGCTTCAACGCAGGTAGGTGCGCTGCCACTCGGTGATGGACATTCCTTCCGCCGCCTCGGCGAGTGCCTGCGCGGAGGGCGTCTTCAGCTTCGCCCGGGTGGTGTCCACCCACTCCCGGGCGTTGGAATAGCCCTGTTCCAGGTACTCCAGCCCCTGAATCACGCATTCCAGTTTGTCGGCGTCACGCGCGACGAGCACCTCCAGCGATTCACCGTTCTCGTACTCGTGGACCACGGCCCTGATGCCCTCTGCCACGGCGGGGTGCGCGTCCGCGACCTGGTCGGCGGTGACCTCCTCGTTCGAGGCCGCCCGGAGGTAGCGCCGACCGATCCACGGAATGTCGCCCACCCGGGTTTCCTGAGTGTCGTGGAAAGTGCACAACAGGGCGACCTTGGCAGGGTCGGCGCCCTCCATCATGGCCAGCACAGCCCCTATGACGGCCGTACGGAACGAGTGCTCGGCGATTGTCTCGGGATCCTTGACCCCGACGATCCACCAACCGCTTCGCTTGCCGCGCTTGAGGGCGCCCATCTCCATCAGATAGCCGACGGTCCCCTTGGCGCCCTGCTCGTCAGTCATGCGACATTCCTCTCAGGCAGATCACTGGCTGCTCAGCCTCAGACCGTAATGCAGTGCCTCCAGTTCACGACGGGCCTGCCGGGATACCGTGCCGCGTTCCAGGAGCGTGGCGACACGCGCGGACAGATTCGCGTGCAGGGACCGGTCGGCCGAGAGGACACCCGGTTTCGACCCGGCCAGCGCCCACACGGAGTGGACGTTCAGGTCGATCGCCCCGAGCTTCGGATCGAGGCGGTCCGCGATGCTCCGCATCAAGGCGACCGGATCCCAAGAACTTGGGGACCGCCGGGTCATGAAGGTGTCGTCGGGGCGCGGCAACGTGTCCAGCCCGAGCCAGTGGGCCCAGTAATTGAGGTTGGCCGCCTCGCCCGCGTCATCGCTCATACCACGAGCGATGAAAGCGCGCAGAGTCTCGACATCGCCGTACCGGGTCAGCGACGTGGCGGTGGAACGCACGTCCGACCATGCCGGTGTCCAGGTGAGTTGGTGCGCCTTCATCGGTTGTCGGCTTCTCATGTCCGCGAGCCACGCATGGGTGTCCGGGCTCGTGTCGTAGCTGCAAAGGTAGAGCGCCTGACGGCGGAGCAGTGTCCCCTTATCGCCGGCTCGATCGGCGATCTCGGCCGCTCTGCGAAGAGCGGTGAAGAAAGCGCGGCGCTCCGGTTCGGGGAGCAGCGGGGACGCAGGGGCAGGGCCCCTGCGCCGGGGCGTGGATGCCGGTGGCTGCGGCAGGGCGGTCGGTGTGGAGCCGTCGAGTGCCCAGATGATCATGTGTGTGGCGTTCCTGTTGAACACCCATCCGGACAACGGATGGCGAAGCCAGTCGTCGTCGGTCGCTTTGGCGGCCAGCGTGGCAGTGATCACTGAGTCGGCCTCGACAGCCAGGTCGAGCAACGGCAGAAGAACAGGGTCAGCGCCTCGGCGGAGCAGGAGTCGGCGTAGGTCAAGCAGTTGTGTGAAGGCCACTGCGGTGAGAGGACGCCGTCCCGATTCCCAACCCTGGATCGTGGTCAGGTCCGCTCCGAGTTCCTCGGCCAGCGTCCGTTGGGTGAGGGGGATCCGCTCCCTGATGATCTTCAGCATGTGTCCCGCCACGTTGCCACGGGCGGTGGGCCGCTTCGAACGCTGACCAGCGGTCAGCTTTGCTGAGAAGGCATGCGATCGGCCAGTGGCCATGAACACGCTCCGACTGTCTCGCTCGCGGACTACTCGTACTCTGCGTCAGTTTTTTCGCCCGTTTCGTCACCGTAAGTTCAACGCGACTCAAATCTCCACCGGAAGTTTCGGTCAGCTTAGTTGCTCAGAGCGACGATTCGAATACGCGGCGAGGCTGGTGCGGTTTCCGGTAGTGCTGTCAGGAGCGCCCAAGTGAACGAAGAGCACCGAGCCGGATCGCCAGCCAACGACCCACTGGCCTCAACCTCACTCCTCGCCGCCAGGCTTCCCCCTTTGCAGTGCGGGTTCGGGGACAGGCCCGGAGCCACTGGCTTCTCCCAACTCTCCGACGCTCTTGTGGAGTCGGGTGTGTGGTGCGAGGCGGTCACCGCCGCCGAGAGCGAACCGGGCGCGGAGGGGCGACGCGACGCGTACGCCGCCGCGTCACCGGAGGCGGCGATCCGCTGGCTGCGGGTCGGGGCGCGGGCGGTGGCGTCGTCGCTGGGGCCGTTGCAGGCCGGGTACGTGCTGGACCACTGGGTGCACGGGCCCGGCTCGCTCCAGGACTACGTCCGGCTGCGCCGGGGCCGCCCCTGCGCGCTGACCGTTTACCGGAACGGGCACCGGCTGACCTGGCGGGCCCACCCGGTGAGGTTCGTGCACCTGGCGGCGGTCAACGGCAGGCGGCCGTGCACCGCCGCCGCGCAGGCAGGGGAGGTGCGGTGGCCGTCAACGCACAACCCCTGAACCGACCGGACACGGTGCCGTACATCACCGCCTGGAGCGGCGAACAGCGCCTCACCCCTGCGGTGATCGCCACCGCGCGAGGCATCGCCTACCCCGACGAGACGCCCCACGACCGCGATACCGACGGCGCGCTGTGGGTGCGCCGCGCCCTGCACCCGGGCCGGGGCAGGCCGCGCTACTCCCGCGTCCATCCCCAGCGGCAGCGCCGGGCGATGGTCCGGCTGCTGTGCCAGATCTGCGGGTCTCCGGCCGCCCGCGACGAGCACGGGGTGCTGTGGCTGCTGGAGGACGACCGCGCCGACTGGGCCGGCTGGCCGGAGGGCCTGGTCACCGTCCACCCGCCCGTCTGCCTGCCCTGCGCCCCGAAGGCCGCCGGGCTCTGCCCTCACCTGCGCGGCACCGGAGCGGTGGCGGTCCGCGTCCGTGACTCCGTACTCGACGGTGTCCACGGCCGGACCTACCGCCTCCACAACGGCCGCCTCGTACCCGACCGGCAGGCCATCGTCCTGTACGAACAGCCTGAGATCCGCTGGACACTTGCCGCCCAGGCCGCCCGCACCCTCACCGGCTGCACCCTGGTCGACCTCCACACCGGGCGGCCCCTGTGAACCGGCCACGGTCCTTCCGCGAGACGCACGTATCCGAGCCGTTCTGCCACCAGGACGTACGCCGACCACCGCGAGATGTTCAGGCGGACCCCGGACTCCGCCCCCTTGTGCCCGTCTCCCGTCTTTACCAGTGCGAGGCCATCGCCTCCACCCCCGACGACGGCCGCACCTTCCCCCTCGGCATCCACACGGTCGGCTCACCCCGCCTGGCCCTGCGCTGGCTACGGCAACGGGCCCGCCACATCGGCGACCAGCTCGACCCACCAGCAGCCCGGCCCGTCCTGGCCTGGCTCCACGACGACCAGGCCCACGAACACGCCCTGGCCGTCCTCGCCTCCGGCACGCACTACACCCACACGGTCTTCGACGATGCCGTCCGCTACCTGCTCACCGCCCGACCGATCCCGAGGCCCTACCCGTGACCTTCGACCGTGTTGTCCAGACCGAGCAGTTGTACCGCTACGAGATCACCACCGCCCTGAACGCCGTGGTCCGCGCCTGCCAGGACATCGTCACCGAACACAGCCACCGCGGCTTCTGGACACCCCACACCAGCACCGAACCGACGCCGACCCACCGAGACTTGATCGAGGCGGCCCGCCGCGATGTCCTCGACCGCCTCCAGCTGGTCATCCACTGCGCCGAAACGGTCGCCTACACCATCGAGTACGACCGCCAACGCCGGGCCGACAAGCCGGCCGGGTGGTGACAACTCCCCAACGACAAGGTCGTGCGCCGGAGATTACGATCGCAACACGGAGCCCGACCAGGACATCACCGTGGCACGCGAACCCCTGCCGTCCGATCCTCCGGTCAGATACGGGCTGCGTCACATCCTCACCAACCCGCTCAGGGTATCGATCCTGATCGTCGTCGCACTGGGAGCGGTGAATGTCATGAAGGTCGTCCCGTATCCGTGGGCGGCATTCGTGCCAGGATTCACTGTGGTGCTTCTCAGTTCGTGGATGCGGCACAGCGCCCGGAAGCGGTGGTTGACGGAAACGAGGGTTTCGGGTCACCCCGGGGCGGGGGAAGGCGAGCCGTGAGCCGAGGTGCCGGGGCGGGCTACAGGCTGTCGCGTCGGGTCAGTGAGCCGTCGGGCCCCAGGGTGTAGAAGCGCGGTGGGCCCACGGCCTCCATGGCCTGCCTCAGTTCCGCTTCTCGTTCGGCGGGACCGGTTCCGCCCGCGTCCCGGACGCGGAAACCATGGAGTTCGACGGCTCCCGCGTCGATGTCGTCGCGTTCGGGACGTCCTTCCAGGACGAACCCGAACAGCGCGCGCAGTGCGTCTTCGCCGAGTTCCAGAGGGTGGAAGGGCAACGGGTACGGCTCCTCCTCCTCTTCTTCCTCCTCGTCAGGCCAGGGGATGACGTCGGCGGGACGGTTCCCGGCCCAGTAGGGCAGCTCGAAGGGGAGCGGTTCGCCGATGTTCTCGATGATCCCGTCGTCCGGTGACAGGCTCAGGGAGCGGACGAGGCGCCCGTCCTCCCACACGGCGAACGCGAACCAGTCGACCACACTGTGCATGGCGTGCAGGACGAGCCGTCGGCCGGCGCTCGCCGCAACAAGGTGCTCCGGAAGCTGCGACGGAAAGTCGACCATCACCTCCCGGTCGCAGACGATCTCCAGGCCCGGCCGGCAGGCCGCGTACACCGTCCCGTCCGGCGGGTACACGCCGTTCCGCAGGCTTGAGCCCGTGCCTTCCTCGATCTCCCGGCCCGGATACAGGCGACGCAGCAGGGCGGAGGTCCGTGCCGGATCCGCCGCTCCTGCCTGCCGCAGGAGGTCCGGCACGTCCCCGTCGGCGTATACGAGCAGCCCCGTTTTCGCTCCCAAAACCCCTCCCGAGATCGTCCCCGTTCGTCGTCGCACGGTAGCCGCCCGCACCGACATCAGGGCCGACCTCGGAAGGAGGCGGGGAATCACTCCAGCTCAGACTCCTCAAGGCGGTTGAAGCCGGCGAGGCGGGGCGAGACGGTGAAGGGGAAGGACTCGCCGCCGGGGGTCTTGAGGGCGGCGACGATGTCGTGGTCCGGTTCGCCGAACACCTCGAAGCGCTCCACGGTGCAGTGCTCCATCACCTCGCGGATGTACGGGTCCGACAGCCGCCAGTGGGTGCGGATGGCTTCGGAGTCGCGGTAGAGCTGGAAGCTGTGCGCCAGCATCCGCTCCTCGTCGATGAAGACCTCCACCATGAGTTGGGGGCCGTGCTCCTGAGCGAATGCCACCGCCTGCGCGATGGCGCTCCGGAAGCCGTCGAGGTGGCCGTCGGTGATGCGCATGGTGTTGCGGAAGAGGATGGTGCCGCTGCTCGTGGTGTCCATGCGCTTGAGTCTCGTACCTCAAGCGAGGTTGAGGTCAAGACGGAGCCGGGCAGGAGACACCGGCCACGTGAGGAGCGTCATCCGCCGGCCCGGCACGTCGCCGGCTGTCAGACTCGTTCCGTGCGGGCGATCATCGAGGACATGGCGGGCCGCCTGGCCGAGGTGCCGGGCGTGGTCGGGGTGATGCTCGGCGGCAGCCGGGCACGCGGTGAGCACCGGCCCGGATCGGACTGGGACCTCGGCGTCTACTACCGGGGCGATCTCGATCTCGCCGCACTGCGCGCGCTGGCCGGTCCCGGTGTGGAGGTGGCCGGCCCGGGCGGCTGGGGGCCCTGGGTGAACGGCGGCGCGTGGCTGCGGGTCGACGGCGTGGCGGTGGACTGGATCCTGCGGGACCTGGACCGGGTCGAGCGGGTGTGGGCGGACTGCCGCGAGGGCCGGTACGAAGTGGGCGTACAGGCGGGGCACCCGCTCGGATTCTGGTCGCCGTGCTACGCGGGCGAGGTGGCGCTCGGCCGGGTACTGGCCGACCCGTCCGGCGAGTTGGCGGACCTCCGGCGCAGGACCGCGGTCTACCCCGAGCCGCTGCGGGAGGCGCTGACCGCGGCAGCCTGGGAGGCGGAGTTCCTGGTCGGCGCCGCGGCGAAGGGCGCGGCAGGGGCGGACACGCTCTACGTCTCGCTCTGCCTGTCCCGGGCGGTCGGTGTGCTGGTGCAGGCGGTGTTCGCCGAGGACCGGCGCTGGTGCCTCAACGAGAAGGGCGCGCTGGCCGTCGCCGAGGCGCTGCCGGCCGCGCCGGCCGGCTTCGGCCCGCGAGTCCGCCGCCTGCTGGGGGCGCCCGGCGAGACCCCGGAGTCGCTGGCGGCGACGGTGGCCGCGGCGCGGGCACTGGCCGGGGAGACCGTCGCCGCGCTGCGGAACCGCACCGGGTGACAGCCCGTGCCTTGGACGCGGGGCCCGCGTGCCGCAGGCCGTCCGCCCAAGTCCCGGCGGACCGCCGCGCCGCTCAGGCGTAGAGGTCGTCCAGGCCGACGAGCAGTACGTCGCCGTCGCGCGCCGCCTCGGCGCGCAGGGCGTCGCTGAAGCCCGCGCCGCTGAAGCAGGCCAGCCGGCACCCATCGGTGTCCGCCGTGCCCCGCCCGGTGAGGATCTCCCGGGCCCGCCTGAGCCTCTCCAGGTGCCTCATGCCCATGACCGTGCCCCACTTGGCCTCGCCGAGCAGGGCCACGGACGGTCTGCCCGCTCCCGATCCCGGCTCGACGGCGGCCACGCCGATCTCGATCTGCCCGCGCGCCGCCGGGTCGGTGACGACGCCGCTGCCCACCTGCCCTGGGAAGGAGTCGAGCAGGGCCTGCCCCGGGCCGAGCACGTACTCGCGGCACACCGCCTCGAAGTGCGGTCCGGCCACCTGGGAGGCGAAGCGCTCGGCCGACCGCTCCCACACCTGTGCCGCCTGGCCGCTCTCCAGCCGAGCCCAGGAGGGGCGCATCACGGCCTCGTAGAAGGTGATCAGCGGCTCGCTGATGCGGTAGTACGACTTCCCGGCCCGGAAGACGTCCGCCTCGCGGACCAGCAGATGGCTGTCCTCCAGGACGTGGAGGGGGTGGGAGATGTCCACCGACTTGCGGCCGATGTAGCCCGCGATCGCTCCCCGGGAGGTGTTGCCCTGGGCCACCGCGGCGAGGACCGAGTGGTAGAGCGCGGTGTCGCGGATGTCCGCCTCCTCGGCCAGCAGGTACCGGGCCTCCCGGAAGAGCGGGCTGAGGGGGGAGAGGACGGTACGGCAGAGCCAGTCGTCGAACTCCTCCAGGCTGCCGGGAACGTCGTCCGCCAGGAACTGCCGCCGGTACGCGGGCGTGCCGCCGAGGAGGGCGTGGAGCCGGGCCGCGAGGGCGGGCTCGTCCGCCACACCCCAGAAGTCCGCCGCCTCCCGGTATCCGAAGGGCCTCACGACCAGCTCCAGTTGGGCCCGGCCGCGCAGGGGAGCGGTGCTCGCCAGCAGCCCGCCCATGACGGACATCGCCGAGCCGCACAGCAGCAGCCGCATCCGGCTCTCCCGCACCTGGAAGCGGTCGATCTCCCGCTGGATCAGGGAGGGGAGCTCCGGAGCCGTCTTCACCAGGTAGGGGAACTCGTCGATCACCACGAGCACCGGTCCCTCGCCGCGCTCGGGCAGGGCCAGCCCGAACAGGTAGGAGATCGCGTCGTCCCAGGTGGCGAAGGAGAACGGGGCCGGGGAGCCGGTGTACTCGGCGATGGCGGAGCCGAACTGGCGCAGCGACTCCGCGGCGGTCGCGGTCGTGGCACCGAAGTAGAAACCGCCCCGCTGCTCCACGAGAGCGCGCAGCAGATAGGTCTTGCCCATGCGCCGCCGGCCGCTGACGACTCCGAGCATGGCGTGCGGCAGCGGCCGGGCCGCGAAGGCCGCGAGGCCGGCCCATTCGGCGCCCCTCCCGAAGACGTGGGACGGTTTCGCGGGGAGATTCGGGCGCGGCATCTTGCTCCAGGTGTTAGGACTGCACTCCTAAGGAGTGTAGTCCTAACACCTTCGCGCGCCCCGTGGGCGCGGGGCCTCAGGGCTGAGCAGGCGCGAAGCGCTTCAGCTCGCGGCGGGCCAGCGAGCGCTGGTGGACCTCGTCCGGGCCGTCGGCGAGCTGGAGGGTGCGGGCGCCCGCCCACAGCTCGGCCAGCGGGAAGTCCTGGCTGACGCCGCCCGCGCCGTGCAGCTGCACCGCGCGGTCCAGGATGCCCACCACCGTGCGCGGCACCGCGATCTTGATGGCCTGGATCTCGGTGTGCGCGCCCCGGTTGCCGACGGTGTCCATCAGCCAGGCCGTCTTGAGCACCAGCAGCCGGAGCTGCTCCACCGACACCCGCGCGTCGGCGATCCACTGCTGGACGACACCCTGCGCGGCCAGCGGCCTGCCGAAGGCGGTACGGGTGCCGGCCCGGCGGCACATCAGCTCGATCGCCCGCTCGGCCATGCCGATCAGCCGCATGCAGTGGTGGATGCGGCCCGGGCCCAGGCGGGCCTGGGCGATGGCGAAGCCGCCGCCCTCCTCACCGATCAGGTTGGCCACGGGCACGCGCACGTCGTGGAAGAAGACCTCGGCGTGGCCGCCGTGCCAGTGGTCCTCGTAGCCGTAGACCGTCATCGCGCGGCGCACCTCGACGCCCGGGGTGTCGCGCGGCACCAGCACCATCGACTGCTGGCGGCGGATGTCGTCGCCGTCCGGGTCGGTCTTGCCCATCACGATGAAGACCGCGCAGTCGGGGTTCATCGCCCCGGAGATGTACCACTTGCGGCCGGTGATGACGTACTCGTCGCCCTCGCGCCGGATGCGCGTCTCGATGTTGGTGGCGTCCGAGGAGGCGACCTCCGGCTCGGTCATGGCGAAGGCCGAGCGGATCTCGCCGGCCAGCAGCGGCTTCAGCCACCGCTCGCGCTGCTCGGCGTTGCCGAACTGGGCCAGCACCTCCATGTTGCCGGTGTCCGGCGCGGCGCAGTTGGTGGCGGTCGGGGCGAGCTGCGGGCTGCGACCGGTGATCTCGGCCAGCGGCGCGTACTGGAGGTTGGTCAGCCCGGCCCCGTGCTCGGCGTCCGGCAGGAAGAGGTTCCACAGGCCCCGCTCGCGGGCCGCGGCCTTCAGCTCGGCCACCACCGGTGGGGTGCGCCACGGCGAGTCCAGTGCCGCGCGCTGCTCGTCGGCCACCGCCTCCGCCGGGTGGACGTGCTCGTCCATGAAGGCCAGCAGCTTCTCGCGGAGCTCCTCGGTGCGTGCGTCGAATCCGAAGTCCATGGCTGATCAGCCCTCCTGAAGGGTGGTGAGGCCGTCCGAGACGAAGAGGGGGACGAGTGCGCCGATGCGGTCGAAGCCCGCGCCGACGGTCTGCCCGAGGGTGTAGCGGTAGTGGATGCCCTCCAGGATCACGGCGAGCTTGAAGTAGGCGAACGCCGTGTACCAGGCGATGTCCGACACGTCGCGGCCCGAGCCGGCCGCGTACCGCTCGATCAGCTCCCGCGCGTCCGGGTGGCCGGGCGCCTCGCGGGTGGTGGCGATGGGGGTGCCGGGGACGGGCCGCTGACTGCTGTACATCACCAGCAGGCCCAGATCGGTCAGCGGGTCGCCGAGGGTGGACATCTCCCAGTCGAGGATGGCGGCGATCTCGTCGTCCGCGCCGACGAGCACGTTGTCCAGCCGGTAGTCGCCGTGGACGATCGCGGGGGCGGGGGATACGGGCAGCCGACTGCCGAGCAAGGCGTGCAACTCGTCGATGCCGGGCAGCTCGCGGCTGCGGGAGGCGTCCAACTGCTTACCCCAGCGCCGCAGTTGCCGCTCCAGGAAGCCTTCCGGCCGTCCGAAGTCGCCCAGGCCCGCGGAGGCCGGGTCGACCGAGTGCAGCTTCACCAGGGCGTCGGCCAGGCCGAGGACCAGCGCGCGGGTGCGTTCGGGGCCGAGCGGGGCGAGCTGCCCGGCGGTGCGGTACGGCGTGCCCTCCACGTACTCCATCACGTAGAAGGGCGCGCCGAGTACGGAGTCGTCCTCGCACAGCAGCACCGCGCCGGGCACGGGCACGCCGGTGGGGCCCAGGGCGCTGATCACCCGGTGCTCGCGCGCCATGTCGTGGGCGGTGGCCAGGACGTGGCCCAGCGGCGGGCGCCGCACCACCCAGCGCGAGGCCCCGTCGGTCACCCGGTAGGTCAGGTTCGAGCGGCCGCCCTCGATCAGCTCCGCGCTCAGGGGCCCCCGGACGAGCCCCGGGCGCTCGCCGTCCAGGTACGCGCGCAGCCGCGCGGGATCGAGGCCCGGTGGGTGGTGCTCGGTCATCGGAAGGCTCCTCGGCGGGAAGAGGGTGGTCGTACGTACCGAGCCATGATGCCGACCAGTCGGTATGGAGTCCAGAGAGGGGTGGCGAAAAGGGCGCCCCGGCGCCGCGCGCGAGGCGGCGCCGGGGGCGGTACGGGCGGTACGGGGACCGGGTCAGCGGGGGACGGCGGCGACGGCCAGCTCCGTGACCTCCTGCGGCGTCCCGTCGATGGGGACGGCCGCGCCCGCCTCGTCCGCGTCCAGCGCCTCCAGCGTCTCGAACTGGGACCGCAGCAGCGCGGACGGCATGAAGTGACCGGTGCGGCCCGACAGCCGCTCGCCGATCAGCTCGGGCGAGCCGTCGAGGTGGAGGAAGAACACCTCCGGCGCGGCCCGGCGCAGCCGGTCGCGGTAGGCGCGCTTGAGGGCGGAGCAGGTGACCACGCCGCCCTCCCCGTCCTGGGCCTTGAGCCAGGCGGCTATCGCGTCCAGCCAGGGGACCCGGTCCTCGTCCGTCAGCGGGACGCCCGAGGCCATCTTCGCCACGTTCTCCGGGGGGTGGAAGTCGTCGGCCTCCGCGTACGGCACCCCCAGCCGCTCCGCCAGGGCCGTGCCCACCGTCGTCTTCCCTGACCCGGACACACCCATCACCACGACGAGCGGACTCACCACAGCCACACCACCATTCCCGAGATCGGCACGGCCAGCGTACAGACGGCCGCCGCGTACGCCGTGCGCGTACCCAGCGGGCCCGGCCGGGGCACATCCAGGGCGCCGATGCGGCGGTGGGCCAGAGCCAGGAACACCAGCCACACCAGGGCCCCCAGCGCGGCCAGGGCGTACTGCCGCGGCGGCCCGCCGTCGTGCACCGTCCCGCGGGCCAGCAGCGCCACCACGGCCGCGAAGGCCAGGGTGGTGCGCCGCCAGGCCATCCGGGTGCGCTCCGGCTGCGCGGCCGGGTCGCGTACGGTCCCCTCGTCACCGCGCACCCCGCCCCCGGCCGCCCCGCCCCCGCGCGGCCGGCGGTCCGCTCTCACCGGCCCAGCTCCCCGAGCACCACCCCGGCGACCACCGCCAGCGCGGTCACCGCCGTGCCCAGTGCCAGCAGCACGGGGAAGCGGGACAGCGGCAGGTCCTCCCCGCGCCGCATGGCCCGCTCGGTGCGCAGCCAGTGGTTGACCGCCCGCACCGCGCACAGTGCGCCGCCCGCCAGCAGCACCACGGCGATCGCCGTCCGCGGCGCGGCGCGCATCCCCGTCAGGAACTGGTCCGCCGCCAGGCCACCCGCCACCAGCGCCAGCGCGGTGCGGACCCACGCCAGGAAGGTCCGCTCGTTGGCCAGCGAGAAGCGGTAGTCGGGGGTGGTGCCCTCGGCCCGCATCCGCTCCGGCGCCAGCCACAGCCGCAGCGAGTCCCGGAGCCCGTACCAGAGCCGTTCGATCATGCTCCCGACACTACGCGGGACCCCCGCCCCGCTCCCGGTGCCACTCCTTCAGCCGCCGGTGGCACTCCAGCCCGTCGGGCACCACGTCCCACTCCTCCAGCCGCCGCTCCACCTCGTCCTCCGGCAGGAAGTCCCACCAGGCGACCTCCTCGGGCTGAGGGCGCACCTCCAGCTCGCACCGCACCTCGTAGACGGCCAGGAACCAGGTGTGCTCCGGCGACTCGTACAGGAAGGTCAGCCGGTGCTCCGGGTGCGGCAGCCCGCTCACCCCGAGCTCCTCCTCGGCCTCGCGCAGCGCCGCCTCGTCGTAGCTCTCGCCCGCGCCGACCACGCCCCCGACCACCACGTCGTACATCGAGGGGAAGACCAGCTTCCCCGGGGTGCGGCGGTGCACGAAGATCCGGCCCTCGGCGTCCCGCACCTGCACCGACACGCTCCGGTGCCGCATCCGCCGGGCGGTGGCCGTACCGCGCCTGGCCCGGCCGATCACGCGGTCGTACTCGTCCACGATGTCCAGCAGTTCGTCCGCGGACCTGCCCGCCGTCTCCTTACTCGTCATCCGATCATCAAAGCAGCCCGCAGGGGTGTCGCGGGACCGGGCGCGGGGTTACTCTCCGGTCACCAGCGGGACGGACCGAGGAACGGATGGGCCGATGGCGTACGACGCCGATGTGATCGTGATCGGGGCGGGCCTGGCCGGGCTCGCGGCCACCGCCGAACTGGCCGACGCCGGGCGGAAGGTGATCCTGCTCGACCAGGAGCCTTCAGGCTCCCTGGGCGGCCAGGCGCACTGGTCCTTCGGCGGGCTGTTCCTCGTCGACTCCCCCGAGCAGCGCCGCATGCGCGTGCGCGACAGCCGCGAACTGGCCTGGCAGGACTGGCTCGGCACGGCCGGCTTCGACCGCGAGGAGGACGCCTGGCCGCGCCGCTGGGCCGAGGCGTACGTCGACTTCGCCGCCGGGGAGAAACGCGCCTGGCTGCGCGCCCAGGGCGTACGGCTGTTCCCCGTCGTCGGCTGGGCCGAGCGGGGAGGCTACGACGCAGGCGGCCACGGCAACTCGGTGCCGCGCTTCCACATCACCTGGGGCACGGGGCCGGGCCTGGTCGAACCCTTCGAGCGGCGGGTGCGCCAGGGCGCCGAACGGGGTCTGGTGGACCTGCGCTTCCGCCACCGCGTCACGGGGCTGGCCCGCAGCGCCGGAGCGGTGGACACCGTCACCGGCGAGGTGCTCGCCCCCAGTACCGCCGCGCGCGGCACGGCCAGCGGCCGGGAGGCGACCGGCGTCTTCGAACTGCGCGCCCAGGCCGTGATCGTCGCCTCCGGAGGCATCGGCGGCAACCACGACCTCGTCCGCGCCAACTGGCCGGAGCGCCTGGGCACCCCGCCGAAGAGGATGCTCTGCGGAGTGCCCGCCCACGTCGACGGGGCGATGCTCGGCATCGCCGAGGAGGCCGGCGGCCGGATCGTCAACCGCGACCGGATGTGGCACTACACCGAGGGCATCGAGAACTGGGACCCGATCTGGGCGCGGCACGGCATCCGCATCCTGCCCGGCCCCTCCTCCCTGTGGCTGGACGCCACCGGCAGGCGGCTGCCGGTGCCGCTCTTCCCCGGCTTCGACACGCTCGGCACCCTCGAGCACATCATGGGCACGGGGTACGAGTACACCTGGTTCGTCCTCACGCGGAAGATCATCGAGAAGGAGTTCGCGCTCTCCGGCTCCGAGCAGAACCCCGACCTCACCGGCCGCAGCGTCCGCCAGGTCCTCGGCCGCGCCCGCTCCGGGGCGCCCGGCCCGGTGCGCGCCTTCATGGACAAGGGCGCCGACTTCGTCGTCGAGCGCGACCTTTCCGCCCTGGTGCGCGGCATGAACGCGCTCACCGGCGACGACCTGATCGACGAGGCCGCCCTGCGCCGCGAGATCACCGCCCGCGACCGCGAGATCGCCAACACCTTCACCAAGGACCTCCAGATCACCGCGATCCGCGGCGCCCGCACCTACCTCGGCGACAAGCTGATCCGCGTCGCCCCGCCCCACCGCCTGCTGGACCCGCAGGCGGGCCCGCTGATCGCCGTGCGCCTGAACATCCTCACCCGCAAGACCCTCGGCGGCCTGGAGACCGACCTGTCCTCCCGCGTCCTCACCACCGGCGGCGAGGCGCTGCCCGGCCTCTACGCGGTGGGCGAGGCCGCCGGCTTCGGCGGCGGGGGCATGCACGGCTACCGCTCCCTGGAGGGCACCTTCCTGGGCGGCTGCCTCTTCTCGGGCCGCACCGCGGGCCGCGCGGCGGCGAAGGCGGTGGGCTGAGGCGGCACGGCCCGGACGGCGAAGGCCCCCGCGGATCTCCGCGGGGGCCTTCGCCTCTTCCGTGTCCGGAGGGGGACTTGAACCCCCACGCCCGATAAAGGGCACTAGCACCTCAAGCTAGCGCGTCTGCCATTCCGCCACCCGGACAGGTGCGTGCCGCCGACCGTGGTCGTGGCGACGTGTAAACCATAGCACTGGAGCGGAGCCGGGCGATCACCCAGGCTCCTGTGCCCGCGGCCCCGGAGGCGGGAGGATGGGCGCGGACCCCGCAACACGAGGAGGCAGTGTGAGCGAGCCGAACGCGACCACCACCGCGACGGATGCGGTCAGGGGCGAGGACGAGGTCGTCGACCTGTGCCGCGATCTCATCCGGATCGACACCAGCAACTACGGCGACCACTCGGGACCGGGCGAACGGGCCGCCGCCGAGTACGTGGCGGAGAAGCTCGCGGAGGTGGGACTGGAGCCGCGGATCTTCGAGTCGCACCCGGGCCGGGCGTCGACCGTCGCCCGGATCGAGGGCGAGGACCCCTCCCGGCCCGCGCTCCTCATCCACGGGCACACCGACGTCGTCCCGGCCAACGCCGAGGACTGGACCCACCACCCGTTCTCCGGCGAGATCGCCGACGGCTGCGTGTGGGGCCGCGGAGCGGTCGACATGAAGGACATGGACGCGATGACGCTGGCGGTCGTGCGCGACCGGCTGCGCAGCGGCCGCAGGCCCCCGCGCGACATCGTGCTGGCCTTCCTCGCCGACGAGGAGGCGGGCGGCACCTGGGGGGCGAAGCACCTGGTGAAACGGCACCCGGAGCTGTTCGAGGGGGTGACCGAGGCGATCGGCGAGGTCGGCGGGTTCTCCTTCACCGTCAACGAGAAGCTGCGGCTGTACCTGGTGGAGACCGCCGAGAAGGGCATGCACTGGATGCGGCTCACCGTGGACGGCACCGCCGGGCACGGCTCGATGACCAACGACGACAACGCGATCACCGAACTGTGCGAGGCGGTCGGGCGGCTGGGACGGCACAGGTTCCCGGTCCGGGTGACCAAGACGGTGCGCTCCTTCCTCGACGAGCTCTCCGACGCCCTCGGCGTGGAACTGGACCCGGAGGACATGGACGAGACCCTGGCCAAGCTCGGCGGCATCGCCAAGCTGATCGGGGCGACGCTGCGCAACACCGCCGCCCCGACGATGCTGGGCGCCGGCTACAAGGTCAACGTCATCCCCGGCCAGGCCGTCGCCCACGTCGACGGGCGCTTCCTGCCCGGCTACGAGGAGGAGTTCCTGGCCGACCTCGACCGGATCCTCGGCCCGCGCGTGAAGCGCGAGGACGTGCACGCCGACAAGGCGGTGGAGACCGGCTTCGACGGCGCCCTGGTGGACGCCATGCAGTCCGCGCTGAGGGCCGAGGACCCGATCGCGCGGGCCGTGCCGTACATGCTCTCCGGCGGCACCGACGCCAAGTCCTTCGACGACCTGGGCATCCGCTGCTTCGGGTTCGCCCCGCTGAAGCTGCCGCCGGAGCTGGACTTCGCCGGGATGTTCCACGGGGTGGACGAGCGGGTGCCGGTGGAGGGGCTGAAGTTCGGCGTGCGGGTGCTGGACCGCTTCCTCGACCAGTGCTGACCGGCCCGGTCCCGCCCCCTCGGTAATCGCCCGTGTGTGCGCATGCGACCAGGACGGGTGAATGCGTCCCCGGGCCGTAGCCCGCTTCCTCCGGTGTCGTTACAGGGAGTGCGGTCCGCGGCTGGGATCGCATTGCCAACAAGGAGGAAGAATGATCAAGAAGGTCGTCGCCGTCGCGGCTGCCACCGGTGGTCTCGTGCTCGCGGGCGCGGGTATGGCCGCCGCCGACTCCGGTGCCCAGGGCGCTGCCATCGGCTCCCCCGGCGTCGTCTCCGGCAACGTCATCCAGGCGCCGATCCACGTCCCGGTGAACGTCTGCGGCAACACGGTCAGCGTGATCGGGCTGCTGAACCCCGCCTTCGGCAACTTCTGCGTCAACAGCTGACGTCGCGCCCGGGCTCGTGAGAGCCCGGTGCACGGCGGCCCCGGAGTGCGCGCCATGCGCTCCGGGGCCGCTGTTTCGGCGGGCGGGGAGTCGAGGAGTGCTCCCCGCCCGCGATCGCAACCGTAGATCGCAAGCCACCCGCACATCAGAGGGCAAGGGGAAGTACACATGCGACAGGTCACCAGGAAGGGCCTGATCACCATCGCCGCGGCCGGCGGCGTGCTGGCCATGTCGGGCGGCCACGCCGCCCATGCGGACGCCGAGGCCCGGGGCGTGGCCGCGGGTTCGCCCGGCGTGCTGTCCGGCAACACCGTCCAGGCCCCGGTGCACGCGCCGGTGAACGCCTGCGGCAACACCGCGACCGTCGGCGGCGGCCTCAACCCGGCCTTCGGCAACAAGTGCGCCAACGTGGACGACCACGACGGCGGCCACCACCAGGGCGACCGCGACGGCGGGCACCACCGGGGCGGGCACGAGGGCGGGCACCGCGGTGGCGGCCACCAGGAGGACCACGGCGGGCAGCACCGGGAGCACGGCAAGGGGCACGGCGAGAAGCAGGACGGGAGGCACGCCAGCAACGGCGGGGCCAGGGCCGAGGGCGTGGCCGCGGGTTCGCCCGGCGTGCTGTCCGGCAACACCGTCCAGGCCCCGGTGCACGCGCCGGTGAACGTCTGCGGCAACTCCGTGAACGTGGTGGGCGCGCTCAACCCGGCCGCCGGCAACGAGTGCGCCAACGTGAGCGACCGCGCGCCGTCCCCGGAGAGGCCCGGACCCGAGGAGCCCAAGCACCCGGAGAAGCCGAAGCCGGAGGAGCCCAAGCACCCGGAGAAGCCGAAGCCGGAGGAGCCCAAGCAGCCGGAGAAGAGGGACGAGCCCCGTGCCGAGGCCCCCGAGAAGCCCGCTCCCCGGGTCATGGGCAGCGAGCTGGCCGAGACCGGCAGCAGCGGGCTGGGCACGATCGCCCCGGTCGGCGCCGGGGTGCTGCTCGGCGGAGCCCTGCTCTACCGGCGTGCCCGCGCCATGCGGGGCTGACCGGCGGCCGGGAGTCGCGGCCGGGAGCACGACGAGGAGCGGGCTCCGCCCCTGCAGGGGGCGGGGTCCGCTCCTTCCGCCTTCCGCGTCACCAGGTGGCGCGCAACTGGCGGATGATCCGCCGCCGCAGCCGCACCTGGCGGCTGCCGTCGGAGTTGAGCCTGAGGCGGTCCAGTTCCCAGTGTCCGTACTCGGCGTGTTCGGTCAGCAGACGTGTGGCGGCCTTGCGGGAGACCCCGCGCGGGACGTACACATCACGAAATTCGTATTCCGGCATCACATCTATTGTGCGTGCGGGGCCCCGGTACGGATAGCGTCTGCACTATGTCTGATGCTGCGCAGCCCGGTGCTGCCGAGGTACGAGCCGCCGCCGAAGCGTTGAAGACCGCGCTGGACCGTCACCTCGAAGCCGTCGAACGACGGTCTGCCGAGGGGGGCTCGGGCGCCGGGGCCGCCCGGGCCGAGGCCGCCGTCCACGCCGCCTTCGACGAACTCGCCGCGGCGGGCGAGGCGTACGACGAGCTGTTGTACGACGTCTACGACGAGGTCACACCCTTCGAGATCCCGGGCGGCGACAGCATGCCCGCCTACGCCGGGCCGGAGGAGCCCAGCACCATCGGCGTCCTCATCCGCCGCGACTACACGGTGGTGGAGCCGCAGCGGCTGATGGCCCAGGCGCAGCGCGTCACCGCGCTCGACCCGGACTCGGCGGACGCGGACGAGGAGGCGCTGGAGGGCCCCTTCGCCGGGAGCGGCGTGCACGCCGCGCTCAGCGTGCTGTTCGGCGAGTACGAACCCGACGAGATCGCCACCCGGCACGAGGAGTTCGGCCTGGAGGAGGGCGACTCCACGCTCTGGGTGATCGCGGGCGACGAGCCCGCCGAGCCGGGGGAGTGGCTGGGCTCGCCCTTCGAGGGAGCCGACCCCGAGCAGGTCGTCTGCCGCTTCGACGTCAGCGCCGTCTTCGACGAGGAGGACCTCTACGAGGACGAGGACGGTGACGGGGGCGGCGGACCGGTGGTGCGGGCCGCGCACTGATCCGCACCCTGCCGCCGGGCCGCGAGCCGGTGGCCCGGCGGCAGGGTGCGGAGAGGTCAGTCCCCGGCCTCCGGCGGCGGGGCCGCCGTCGCCGCCTGCGCGCGCAGCAGCGCGCGCAGGCGCGTCGTGCGCTCCGGGGCCGGGATCAGCGCCACCGCCCGCGGCAGCGCCTGGTCCACGCCGTGCACCACGGACAGATGCCGCTCGCCGCGGCCGAACGCCGTGTACACCCAGGCGCGGTCGAGGGCCGGGACCGCGTCGCCCGGAAGCACCACCACGGCCGCCGGCCAGCGCGTCCCGACGGCCTGGTGGGCGGTGATCGCCCAGCCGTGCCGCACCGTCCGCGCCACCCGCCCGCGCGGGACGGTGACGGCGCGGCCGGAGCAGTCCAGCCGCAGTCCCTCCTCGTCCCCCGACACCACCGTGCCCGGCGCGGTGTGCCCGGGGGAGGGGGAGTAGGCCACCCGGTCGCCCGGATCGAAGCCGCCGAACCGGCCGGGGCCGGGGTTGAGCCGTTCCTTGAGCGCGGCGTTGAGCACCCGGGTGCCCGCGGCGCCGCCGTGGCCGGGGGTGATCACCTGTGTCAGCCCGGCGGGCACCCCGAGCGCCCGCGGCACCGAGTCGGCGACGAGCTGCACGGTGCGGTGCACCGCCTCCCCGGCGTCGCGCACCGGGACGATCACCACCTCCCGGCCGGGCGCCTCCACCCGGTTCAGCTCGCCGATCCCGATGCCCGAGACCAGCTCGCCGACCGGCCCGGGATCCGGGGTGCGGGAGACCACCTGCGGGCAGACGCGCGCCGCGAGCAGATCGGCCAGCACCTGGCCGGCGCCCGCCGCGCCGAGCAGGTTCGGATCGCCGCTGAGGACCAGCCGCGCACCGTCCGGCAGCGCCTCCACCAGCATCGCGGCGCGTTCGGTGTCGAGCTGGGGGGCATCCAGCACGGCGAGCAGGTCAAGCGCGTACGCGCCCTCCTCGTCGCGCCCGGGGCCCTCCCTGCCTGCCAGCAACCCGTCGACGGTGACGGCCGCCGGACCCATGCCGCCGTCCGGATCGCCTTCCTGATCGTCGCCCGGGCCGTCCGCGCCGGTGCCGTCCACGTCGCCGCCCCGGGCGTCCAGCAGCTCCGCCAGCCGCCGCCTGCCGTCCTCGCTGTGCGCGGCGGCGTACGCCCGCAGTCCCAGCGCCCTGGCCGCGGCCACCAGCGCCGCGGCGGCGCCCGTACTGGCCCCGCACAGCCCGATCGGCACCCCGGCGGTGTCCGGACGGCCGCCGAGCCAGTCGACCGCGGCCACCAGACGCCGCGTCAGGAGGGG
>NZ_JBKJFM010000076.1:0-27874 GCF_046614825.1 Streptomyces nanhaiensis | reverse complement strand
CTCGTGCCGCCGCCCGCCCTCCACGACGGGCGCCAGCGGGGCGGTGGGCGCCCCCGCCACCTCGCGCATCCCGCGCAGCAGCTCCCGCAGCGCCTCCTGCGCCGACCGCCTGGGCCGCCAGCCCAGCTCCCCGGCGGCCCGAGTGCAGTCCATCACCGGCAGCCGGAGGAACGCGTCCAGCAGCTCCGGCGGCGAGGGCACCAGCCGCAGCCGCCACGCCAGGCCCGCCGCGGCCCGCACCGGCCCCAGCGGCATCCGCACCGCGCGGGCGCCCAGTACGCCGGCCAGCACGGAGGCGTCCACCACCGGTCCGGCCGCCAGGTTGAAGGCGCCGTGCACCGGTTTCAGGACCGCGAGCCGGTACGCCTCGGCGGCGTCGTCGGTGTGCAGCACCTGGAAGCGCATCCCCGGAAGGGCGGGTACGGCGGGCACCGTGCCGAGTCCGGCCAGCCGCTGCGGCAGGAACGGGCCGGCGAAC
Organism: Streptomyces nanhaiensis; assembly: GCF_046614825.1. Lineage (NCBI taxonomy): Bacteria > Bacillati > Actinomycetota > Actinomycetes > Kitasatosporales > Streptomycetaceae > Streptomyces > Streptomyces nanhaiensis. The sequence continues at coordinate 27,396 of NZ_JBKJFM010000076.1, read as the reverse complement.
AGCCTGCGCTGCTCGCTCGCGGCCTCCCGCTTGAAGAGGAAGCCCGGCCGCATCCGCACCACGCGCACCCGGGGGTGGTCGTGCTCGAAGCCGTCCAGCAGCCGCTCCACGTACGCCTTCTCCCGGCAGTACGCGGCGTCCGGCCGGCCGCCGTGGGTCGGCCACGTCTCGTCCACCGCGCGGTTCACGGGGCCGGGGGAGTAGGCGCCCACCGACGAGGCGTACACCAGCGCGGGCACCTCGGCCGCCGCCATCGCGCGCAGCACCCGGGCGGTGCCCAGCACGTTGGTGCGCCAGGTGACCAGCGGATCGCGCGCGGGCTGGATCAGCCAGGCCAGGTGGACCACGGCGTCGGCGCCCCGGAACAGATCCGTCAGCCGCTCCTCGGCGGCCCGCCCGGCCGGGTCCTCGCCGTCGCCGCCGGCCCCGATGTCCGCGCTCGCCCACTCGGTCTTCGGCGGAGTCCACAGCGGTGTGCGGCGGGCGACGCCGAGCACCGAGCCGATCCCCGGGTCGTCGCCCAGGGCCCGCACCACCGAGGTGCCCACATTCCCGGTCGCGCCCAGGACGACCACGCGCAGACCGCCCCCCGCGCGGCTGTCCGCGTCCCTGCCCGCGCCGCTTCCGGCCGGCGCCCCGGTCACCGCCCCTCCTCCCCGTGCCGCGCGTTCCGCGCCCGGTCCACCACGGCGGCGAACGGGCCCGCCCCCGCATCCGCACCGTCCGGCACGGCCGCCGGGTACGGGCGGGTGGGCGCCACCGACTCCGCGGCCCGTACCGCCCGTGCCATCGCCCTGCGCCACTCGGGGTCGCTCCCGGCCTCCAGAGGGGGGAACTCGTACCGCTCCTCGGCGCGCGCGTGCGCCTCCGCCTCCTCGCGCAGTGCCGCGAACTCCCGCAGGAAGGCCGCCCGGCCGGGGCCCGCGCAGTCCATCGACTCCAGCCGCAGCAGCGCCTTTGAGGTCCGCCGCTCCTCCTCCAGCCGCGCCGCGACGATCTCCTCGCCGCCCTCGACGGCGCCGCGCGCGTACGGGTGGACGACCTCCTCCTCGGCGGTCTCGTGCACGGTCACCAGCCGCACCAGCCGCCGGAACGCCGCCCGGCGGCCCTCGTCGCCGGCCGCCTCCACGGCGTCGAACCGCTCCCGGATCTCCTCGTGCCGCCGCACCAGCAGGGCCACCACGTCCTCCTCCGCGGCGGCGCCGGGCGATGTGCCCCGTCCAGCCATCTCGCTCCTCCTCACGACAGGTGCTGTGGCCCGGCGCGGAGTACCCGCACGCCCCCCGGGGAAACGGTCCGGCCCGCCCCGCCACCCCCTCCCGAACTCCGCCCACCGGGGTCGAAACGGGTGCACACCCGGTGTTTCCGCACCTCCGTCCCGGGTACTGCGCCGAGTGCGGAAGGAGGGATGGTGCGGCGTGCTGGTCGGTCTGATGTCGCTGTTAGCGGCCTATCTGTCGGTCGCTCTCCTGACGGCCCGTGTGGTGTACGGCATCGAGCGGGCCCGGATCATCGCGCTGGAGAGCGACTGGCACACGGACGAGGACCCGGTCGAGCGCTTCCGGCGGCAGGGCCAGTCGGCCACCGCGTCGACGGCGTTCCTGTACGGGATGGCCTGGCCGGTCGTCGTGCCCGCCTACCTCTTCTACCGCTGCGCCACGCTGGTGATCACGGGAAGGCCCCCGCTCACCCCCTACGAGCGCGCCGACCGGGCCGAACGGCTGAACGCGCGCATCCGCGAACTGGAGGAGTCGCTGGGGCTGCGCGGCCACGCACTGGACGAGAACGGACCGAGGCCATGAACTGCTACGAGTGCCTGACGCGGGAGCGCACCACCACCGCCGTCGCGGTGTGCTCGCGCTGCCATGTGGGCCTGTGCCCCGAACACCTGCGGATCGACTCCCAGCTCGTCAGGGAGCCGCGGGGGATGGGCCAGGTCACCCAGACACCGGAGGCCCGCCGGGCGCTGTGCGAGGTGTGCGAGCGGGCGGAGGGCTGATCCGGCGTCACCCGGCGTCACCCGGGCCCGCGTACCGGCCCGGGCCCCCGGCGCGACCGCGCCGCTGAAGGGTGTACGGCCACGCGGTGGATGTTCCTTTATGTACGCTCTGTTCGCTCATGCGTGGTTCACCCGGGAGTGCCCTTGCTGGTTCTGATCGCCGCCCACGCCGCCGTGGCCGCCGTCCTCCCCGCCCTGGCGCCGCGCGCCGGGCGCGCCGTGTGGTGGGTGGCCGCCCTGGTGCCGCTGGCCACACTGGTCTGGGCGGCGGCCCTCGCCCCTTCCGTGCTGGACGGGGACACGCCCGTGGAGCACTTCGGCTGGGCGCCCTCGCTGGGTCTTGAGGTCTTCCTGCGGCTGGACGCGCTCTCGCTGCTGATGACGGGCGTCATCAGCGGCGTCGGAGCCGCCGTCCTGGTCTACGGCGCCCGCTACACCTCCGAGGGGCACGGCCGCGAGTCCGCGCTGCTGCTCGCCTTCGCCGGCGTCATGCTCGGCCTGGTCACCGCCGACAACCTGCTGGTCCTGTACGTCTTCTGGGAACTGACCACCGTGGTGTCGTTCCTGCTCATCGCCGGCCGGGGCAGGACCCGCGAGCACCGCGAGGCGGCCCAGCAGGCGCTGGTCGTCACCACCGGCGGCGGCCTGGCGATGCTGCTCGGCTTCGTGATGCTGGGGGAGGCGGCCGGCACCTACCGGATCTCGGAACTGGTCGCCGATCCGCCGTCCGGCGGATACGTGCCCGCCGCGCTGGTACTCGTCCTGGTGGGCGTCTTCACCAAGTCGGCCCAGTTCCCCCTGCACGGCTGGCTGCCCGCCGCGATGGTCGCGCCCACCACGGTGAGCGCCTATCTGCACGCCGCCGCCATGGTCAAGGCGGGCGTCTACCTGACGGCCCGGCTGGCGCCCGGCTTCGCCGACACCGAGCCCTGGCGCCCCCTGGTGCTGACCGTCGGCCTGCTGTCACTGGTCGTCGGCGCCTGGCGGGCGCTGTGGGAGAGCGACCTCAAACGAGTCCTGGCCTATGGAACGATCAGCGAACTCGGCCTGCTCATCGCGCTGTTCGGCTACGGCACCCGCAACTCCGCCCTCGCCGGGGAGGTGATGCTGCTGGCGCACGCCACCTTCAAGGCGTCGCTGTTCCTGATCACCGGCCTGGTCGAGCACCACACCGGAACCCGCGAGATCGGCCGGCTCTCCGGCCTGGGCCGCCGCAGGCCGGTCCTGCTGACCCTGGCCGCGCTCGCCGCCGCCTCCATGGCCGGACTGCCGCCGCTGGCCGGCTACCTGGGCCACGAGGCGTACCTCGACACCTTCTGGAACGCGGCCCGCCACGGCCCCGGGGCGGGCGAGGAGTGGGTGCTGGCCGCCCTGGTGGCCGGCTCCGCGCTCACGGTGACCTACGCCGTCCGCTACCTGTGGGGCGCCTTCGCGAGCCGGCCCGGCGCGGAACCGACACCGCAGGAGGACCCCGGCGACCGGGCGCTCGGCATGGCCGTGCCCATCGCCGCCCTGGTGGCGGCCACCCTGGGCCTGGGCGTGTGGTACACGGGCACCGAGACCCTCACCGAGCCCTACGCCGCGCTGCTGCCGTCCCCTCAGCAGCCGTACCACCTCGAGCTCTGGCACGGGCTGGGACCCGCCCTCGCGCTGTCCGTCGCCGCACAGGCGACGGGCGTCCTGCTGTACCGCCTGCGCCCGGCCCTGTCCGCGGTGCGCGACAGGTCCCCCCGCGCCCCCGACGCGCAGGTGAGCTACCGGCAGGCGGTCCGGGGCCTCGACGAGGCGGCCGCGTGGCTGACCCGCCGCACCCAGGTCGGCTCCCTGCCGGTCTACCTCACCGTGCTGCTGGCGACCGTCCTGCTGGTGCCCGGGGCCGCCCTGCTGCTGAGGGACGTCCCGCTGCCCGCCCCGCCGCTGTGGAACTCGGCCGTCCAGGTGCCGCTGGCGGCCGTCGTACTGATCACCGCGCTGGCGCTCGCGGCCGCCCGGCACCGGCTGGCGGCCGCGCTGCTGGCCGGCGCGGTCGGCTACGGGGTCGCCGGGCTCTTCCTGGTCCAGGGAGCCCCGGACCTGGCGCTCACCCAGTTCCTCATCGAGACGCTGACCCTGGTGGTCATCGTGCTGGTGCTGCGCGGACTGCCGGCCGAACTCGGCACCCGCACCGGTTCCCGCCGCGTACGCCGGCTGCGCCTGGCGGTGGCCACGGCAGCCGGCGCGCTCGTCGCGATCCTGGCCCTGGCCGTCTCCACCGTCCGCCGGGAGCCGGCCGTCTCCGAGTTCTACACCGACCACGTGGAGGAGGCCGGGGCCCACAACGTCGTCAACGCCATCATCGTGGACTTCAGGGCCCTGGACACCCTCGGCGAGATCGCCGTGCTGCTGGTGACGGCGATCGGGGTGGGCGCCCTGATCGGGGTGCTGGGCGGGAGGGCCGCGACCATCCGGGCCCGGCCGCCGGCCGCGGACCGCTACGAGCCCACCGCCCGGTGGGCCCTGCCGCACGAGCAGTGGCTGCCCGAGGCACGGGAGCTGCCCGCCCACGACCGGTCCCTGCTGCTGGAGGTCCTGACCCGGCTGCTGTTCCCGTCCGTGCTGGTGCTCTCGCTCTACCTGCTCTACTCCGGGCACCTGCGCCCCGGCGGCGGTTTCGCCGGAGGACTGGTGGCCGGGCAGGCGTTCACCCTGCGCTACCTGGTGGGCGGGCGCGCCGACAGCGCGTTCGCCGTCCCGCTCGACCCCCGGCTGGTGGCCGGCGGCGGGCTGGCGCTGGCGGCGGCCGCCGGACTGGCCCCGCTGGCCTTCGGCGGCGAACCGCTGGGCGGCGCGCTGGTGAGCGTGACGCTGCCGGTGCTGGGCCACCTGGAGGCGACCACCACCCTGGTCTTCGACACCGGGGTGTACCTGCTGGTCACCGGCGTCTGCCTGAAGCTGCTGTCCGCTGTCGGCCCCGCGCAGCAGACCCCCGAGGAGGCCGCCGGGAAGTCCGGCGGCACACCCGACACCCCAGCCACCCCTACCGGGAGCCGCGCCTGATGAGAGCACTCGACCTGACGACGGCCCTGGTGGTGGGCGGCCTGTTCGCCGTCGGCTTCCACCTGCTGCTCCAGCGCTCCCTGATGCGCCTGCTGTTCGGCTTCCTGGTGCTGGGGCACAGCACCAACCTGCTGGTGCTGATGGCCGCGGGCCCGCCGGGCGATCCCCCCATCACCGGGGAGGGGCACGCACCGGAGGCGTTCGCCGACCCGCTGCCGCAGGCCATGGCGCTCACCGCCATCGTCATCACCTTCGGCATCACCGTCCTGCTGCTCGCGCTCGTCTACCGCAGCTGGCGGCTCCAGGGGCACGACGAGGTCCGCGACGACGTCGAGGACCGCAGGGTGGGGGAGGAGGTGCTGGAGTCGTGACCGGCTGGCTGCTGATCGCACCCGTCCTGCTGCCCGTGCTGGCGGCGGGCCTGTCCCAGGCCGTGTGGCGCAGCGCCGCCGCCCAGCGGCTGCTGGGCACCGGGACCCTGACGGCGGTGCTGGCCGTCTCCGCCGTACTGCTGGTGCTCGCCGACCGGCGCGGTCCGCTGGTGCTCTCCGTGGGAGGCTGGCCGGCGCCGGCCGGGATCTCCCTGGTGGCGGACCGGCTGTCGGCGCTGCTGCTGGTGGTGGCGCTGGCGGTCTCCCTGGCCGTGCTGGTCTTCGCCATCGGCCAGGGCACCGCCGAGGGCGACCTGCCCCGCACCCCCTTCCACCCGGCGTACCTGCTGCTGGTGGCCGGGGTCGCGCTGGCGTTCCTCACCGGCGACCTGTTCAACCTGTTCGTGGCCTTCGAGCTGATGCTCGCCTCCTCCTACGTGCTGATCAACCTGGGCGCCGGGGAGGGCCGCATCCGGGCCGGGATGACGTACACCATCACCAGCCTGCTGTCCTCGCTGCTGTTCCTCACCGCCATCGGGCTGATCTACGCGGCCACCGGCACGGTCAGCCTCGCCGACCTCGGCGACCGCGTCCCGGCCCTCCCCGAGGGGATCCGCAGCGTGCTCAGCCTGCTGCTGCTGATCGTCTTCGGCATCAAGGCGGCCGTGGTCCCGCTCCACTTCTGGCTGCCGGACAGCTACCCGACCGCTCCGGCACCGATCACCGCCGTGCTCGCGGCGCTGCTGACCAAGGTCGGCCTGTACGCCATGGTGCGCACCCAGACACTGCTCTTCCCGCGCTCGGAGACCTGGACCCCGCTGCTGGTCGCGGCGGCGCTGACGCTCCTGGTGGGCATCGTGGGCGCCGTCGCCCAGCAGGACGTCAACCGGCTGCTGTCCTTCGTGCTGGTCAGCCACATCGGGTTCATGCTCTTCGGGCTGTCGCTCTACACCGTCGGCGGCCTCGCCGGAACCGTCCTGTACGCCGTCCACCACATCGCGGCCCAGGCCGCGCTGTTCCTGATCGCAGGCCTGGTGGTGGGCTGGAGCGGCACCGCCAAGCTGTCCCGGCTGGCCCGGACGGCGCCGGCGCCCGGACTGCTGGCCGGGCTGTTCGCCCTCGCCGCCCTCAGCCTGGCCGGGATCCCGCCGCTGTCCGGCTTCGTGGCCAAACTCGCCCTGCTCCAGGCCGGCGTGGAGCAGGGCGGCGCGGCCGTCCTGGCCCTGCTGGCCGCCGCCCTGCTCACCAGTCTCCTCACCCTGTACGTGATGGCCCGGGTGTGGCGGGCGGCGTTCGCCGCCGGCGGGGAGCGGCCGCCCGCCGTGCGCGGCCGCATGAGGGGGCTGCGGCTGATGTCCGGAGCCACGGTCGGCGCCGTGCTGATCGGCGTGGTGGTGGCGGCGGGCGCCGGGCCGCTGGCACGGCTCAGCGAACGGGCGGCGGTGGACCTCCTGGAGCGAAGTACGTACCAGGAGGCCGTACTCGGTGATCCGGACAGGAGGGGCGGATGAGCCCGGCGGACGAGCGGGAACACGGGACCGCGGGCACCCGGGAGGCCCGGGGCGGCCCTCCGCGCCGGACGTCCCGGCAGTGGCCCCTGGCCCTGTGGCTGTGGGTGCTGTGGATCGTGCTGTGGGGCTCGGTGAGCCCGGTCGTGCTGGTGGGCGGGGCGGTGGTGGCCCTGCTGGTGGTGGTCCTCTTCCCGCTGCCCTCGATCGCCCGGCGGGCCAGGCCCCACCCGCTGTGGCTGCTCCTGCTGCCCGCGCACCTGCTGGTCGGACTGGTCGGATCGGCCGTCGCAGTGGCCCTCGAGGCGGTACGGCGCGGTCCGCGGGTGCGGGCCGCGGTGCTGGAGGTCCCGCTGCGCTCGGAGAGCGACCTGATGATCGCCGCCACCGCCAGCATGGCCTCGCTGACACCGGGCACCCTCGTGCTGGAGATCGACCGGGACCGGCGGCGGCTCTACGTCCACGCGCTGCCCGCCCGTGACGCCCAGGAGGTGGAGCGCCGCCGCGGCGAGGTCGCGACGGCCGAGCGGTGGGTGATGCGGACCATCGGCCCCGCCGGGATGCGGAAGGACCCGGACCGGCGGGAGCGGGGATACGGGGGAGAGGAGGAGCGCGGGTGAGCGTGGTCGCGACCGTCGCCCTGGCCCTGCTGTCGGTCACCGCCGTGCTGGTGGTCCACCGCCTGGTGCGCGGCCCGCACGCGCTGGACCGGATCGTGGCGGTGGAGATCCTGGTGACGACGGTCGTCGCCGGGGCCGCCGTGGCCGTGGCGGTGTGGGAGTACACCTCGGCCGTACTCGTCCTGCTGGTGCTGGCGCTGCTCGGCTTCATCGGGTCGGTGACGGCGGCGCGGCTCGCCGAGGAGCGGGAGGACATGCGGTGAACGGGCTCCTCCAGACGGCCCTGGAGGCCGCCACGGCCTTCCTGCTGCTGTGCGGTGCCGTCTTCTGCCTGCTGGGAGGCGTCGGGCTGGTGCGCTTCCCGGACACCGTCACCCGGCTCCAGGCGGCCGCCAAGGCGCAGAACCTGGGGCTGCTGCTGATCCTGATCGGAGCGGCCCTGCGGGTGCCCCTGCCGTACGCCGGGCTGCTGCTGCTCATCGCGGTCTTCCAGCTGACCACCGTGCCCGTCCTCGGCCAGATCGTCGGCCGGATCGCCTACCGCACCGGCGCGGTGGAGCGGCACACCCTCACGGTGGACGAACTGGCCGAGCGGCTCGCGCCCCCGGACGCCCCGGACGCCGGCGAGGGCGATGACGGGGGCGGACGGGGGCGCGGGACCTGAGCCGCGCGGGGAGCGTCAGCGGGAGGGGCGCACCACCATCGCCGAGCCCCCGCCGCGCCGCTCCGGTTCGGCGACGGCCCGCACCCGCCCGTCGGGCAGCACCTCCAGCGCGGCGACCGCGCCGATCTCCGGGGACGGGGTGAACGCCGACGGCGGAAGGGCGAACCGGTGGCCCAGCCGCTCCAGCGGCGCCCGCTCGGCGGCGGACTCCAGGAAGGCCGGCTCCGCCAGCGTGGCCGTGGTGTTGCGCTGCGACAGCCGCGGCGCCGCGACCGCCTCGGGCAGCGCCATGCCCAGGTCGAGCCGGTTGACGAGGGTCTGCAGCACGGTGGTGATGATGGTGGAGCCGCCCGGCGAGCCCAGCGCCAGCAGCGGACGGCCGTCCTCCAGCACGATCGTGGGCGTCATGCTGCTGCGCGGCCGCTTGCCCGGGCCGGGCAGGTTCGGACCGGCCACCTCCTGCGACAGGGGGGTGAAGTCGAAGTCCGTCAGCTCGTTGTTGAGCAGGAAGCCCCGGCCCGGCACGGTGATGGCCGAGCCGCCGGTCTGCTCGATGGTGAGCGTGTACGACACCACGTTGCCCCAGCGGTCCGCGGTGACCAGGTGGGTGGTGGACGGGCCCTCGTGGTCCTCGCCGCCACCGCTGCCCGCGGAGCACTCCCAGGAGTCCGGGTCGCGCGGGTCGGCGGGCGCCAGCGGGCTGGTCAGCGCCCGGTCCGGGTCGATCAGGCAGGCCCGCTCCTTGGCGAAGCGCTCCGACAGCAGCTCCTCGGTGGGTACGTCGGAGAACGCCGGGTCGCCCACCCAGCGGTTGCGGTCGGCGTACGCGATCCGGCTGGCCTCCAGGTAGTGGTGGAGCGCCTGGACGCGGTCCGCCCCGGCGAGGTCGAAGCCCTCCAGGATGTTCAGCGCCTCACCGGCGGTGGTGCCGCCGGAGGAGGAGGGGGCCATGGAGTACACCTCCACCCCCCGGTAGTCCACCTTCACCGGCCGCTGGTGCAGTACGCGGTACCGGGCGAGGTCGTCGGCGGTCATCAGGCCCGGCCGCACCCTGCGGTCGGCGTCCGGCGCCACGGGCGGCCTGCGGACGGTGGAGGCGATCTCGCGGGCGAGCCGCCCCCGGTGGAGCGCGTCCGCGCCCTCGCGGGCCAGCAGCCGGTAGGTGCCGGCCAGGCCGGGGTTGCGGAACCGCGAGCCGACCTCGGGCAGTTCACCGCCGGGCAGGAACAGCTCGGCGGTCGAGGTGAAGTCGCGGAAGCGGTCCTCGTTCAGCTCCGTCTGGGCGCGGAACTCCTCGTCGACGGTGAAGCCGCGCTCGGCGAGGCGGACGGCGGGCCGCAGGGCCCTGGCCAGGGAGACGGTGCCCCATCTGTCCAGAGCCGCCTCCCAGGTCGCGGGAGTGCCGGGAACGCCCACCGACAGACCGGAGTTGACCGCCTCGTCGAAGGGGATCGGCCTGCTGGTGGCCGGGTCGAGGAAGGAGTCCGGCCGCATGGCGGCCGGGGCGGTCTCCCGGCCGTCGAGGGTGTGGACGCGGCCGGTGCGCGCCTCGTAGTGGACGAGGTAGCCGCCGCCCCCGACACCCGCCGAGTAGGGCTCGACGACACCGAGCGCCGCCGCGGTGGCCACGGCGGCGTCCACCGCGTTGCCGCCCGCGCGCAGCACCTCCAGTCCGGCGCGGGAGGCGTACGGGTCGACGCTGGAGACCGCACCGCCGTACCCGGTGGCGACGGGCCGCTTCGCCGGCGGCTCACGGCCGGTGTCGGCGGCCTGCGCCGCGGCGGTCGGCGCGAGCAGCAGCACCGGCAGCGCCAGGACCAGTGCCATCAGCAAGGCCGGCACCAGTACCGGGACCAGTGCCAGGACCGGTGCCGACGCCGGGGCAGGCGCCGGGAGCGGAGTCCCCGCGGTGCCGGCGCGGCGGCGGAACGGGGAGCGCGGGGAACGGGGGAGACGGGCGCTGCGGAAATGCCGGACGGGCATGGAGCCTCCGTGGTATCCGGGGACGCTCGGATCCCGGAAACCCTGTCAGCACGAGGAGGCTCGCGGCAACAGCGCCGCGCCGCCCGCCGCGTCCGGCGCGGCCGCATGGCCGGGAGCGGTGACGGGTACCCGGCGCGGCCGGGGCCCCCGGAGGGCCCGGGAGGGCCCCGAGCCGAGGAGGTGCACCCGTATGCGGATCCCCGGCCGGTCGCGCACCGGCACCGAGCCCGTGACGGCCCGCAGCCCGCTGGGCCTGCGGCTGCTGCTGTCCGTCCTGTACACCCCGGTCTTCCTGGCCGGGACGGTGTTCTTCGCCCTCTGGGCGGCGGACTCGGGGCCGGGCGACAGCCCCAGCGCGGGTTCGCTGCGCACCATCGCCTGGATCTGTGCCGTGCTGACCGTGGTAGGGCTGATCGACCTGGTCGTGGTCCTGGTGCGCCGCAGGCGCGAACGCGAGGGGAGCGTGGGAGGGGGAGGGCGGCGCGGGCCGTGAGGGTCCGGTCTTCCGGCCCGCGCCGCCCCGTCGAAGACCCCCGTCGAAGGCCCCGCCGGAAGAGGCCGGACAGGGCCGGGCAGGGCCGGGGGAAGGCGGCCCGACCTACGGCCGCAGGACGATCTTCACAGCCCCGTCGGCCTTCTTCTGGAACATCTCGTACGCCTCGGGGGCCTTCTCCAGCGGCACGTGGTGGGTGGCGAAGTCGTCAACGCCCAGCACGTCCTCGTCCGTCAGCAGCGGCAGGATCTCCGGCACCCAGCGACGGACGTTGGCCTGGCCCATCCGCAGCTGGATCTGCTTGTCGAACAGGGTGAGCATCGGCAGCGGGTCGGTCATGCCGCCGTAGACGCCGATGATCGAGATGGTGCCGCCGCGCCGCACCGCGTCGATGGCGAGCTGGAGGGCGGCCAGCCGGTCCACGCCCGCCGTGGTCATCAGCTTCTCGGCGATCTTCTTCGGCAGCAGCCCGGCCGACTTCTGCGCCACCTCGGCGACCGCGCTGCCGTGGGCCTCCATGCCCACCGCGTCGATGACCGCGTCCGCGCCGCGCCCGCCGGTCCTCTCCCGGATGACGTCGGCGACGTCGTCGTGCTCGGTGAGGTCCAGCACGTCCACGCCGCGCGCCCGGGCCCGCTCCAGCCGCTCGGGCACCAGATCGACGCCGATCACCTTCTCCACCCCCAGGTGCAGCGCGATCCGGCAGCACATGTCGCCGATGGGGCCCAGGCCCAGCACCGCCAGCGAGCCGCCCTTGGGCGCGTCCGCGTACGCCACCGCCTGCCAGGCCGTCGGCAGCACGTCCGACAGGTACAGGAAGCGGTCGTCCGCGGGGCCCTCGGGGACCTTGATCGGTCCGTAGTGCGCCTGCGGCACCCGCAGGTACTGGGCCTGGCCGCCGGGCACCTGGCCGTAGAGCTTGGTGTAGCCGAAGAGCGAGCCGCCGGTGCCGAACCTGCGGTTCTGGGTGGTCTCGCACTGGGTCTGGAGGTCCTGCGAGCACATGAAGCAGGTACCGCAGGCGATCTGGAACGGCATCACCACGCGGTCGCCGGGGGAGAGGTTCGGCACCTCGGGGCCGACCTCCTCCACGATGCCCATCGGCTCGTGCCCGAGGATGTCACCCTCCGTCATGAACGGGGTCAGCACGTCGTACAGGTGCAGGTCCGAGCCGCACAGCCCGCTCGAGGTGATCCGCACCACCGCGTCCGTCGGCTCGCGGACCGCCGGGTCGGGTACCTCGTCCACCCGTACGTCGCGCCGGCCGTGCCAGACGACTGCCTTCATCGCTCTCCACCTCTTTCCGTAGGGGGACCGGCCGGGTACCCCGGTGCGCGCGGGCCAGTCACCGGCCCGCGGGCCCGGGACGGGCGCGTTAGGGGAGCGGCAAACGAGGTATCCGGTGTTCATGCTGCTGCTCAGGCCCCCCGGGGTGTACGCGCCGCAGGACGACACCTGGCTGCTGAGGCAGGCGCTGCACGACGCCGCGCTCGCCCCCGGTGCCCGCGTCCTGGACCTCTGCACGGGCACCGGAGTGCTCGCCATGACCGCCCTGCGCATGGGCGCGGCCGAGGCGGTGGCGCTGGACGCCTCGCCCCGGGCCGTGCTCGCCGCCCGCTGCAACGCCTGGCTGCACCGGCTGCCGCTGACGGTGCGGCGCGGCGATCTCACCGACGCCCGGGCCGAGGCGGAGAACGGGCGCCCCTTCGACGTGGTCCTCACCAATCCGCCGTACGTCCCCTCCCCGCGGCGCGAACTGCCCCGCAGGGGCGCGGCGATGTGCTGGGACGGCGGGCCGGACGGCCGCGCGGTGCTGGACAGGCTGTGCGCGTACGCGCCCTCGCTGCTGGCGCGGGGCGGCACGATGCTGATGGTCCACTCGGCGCTGTGCGGCACCCGGGTGACGCTGGGGCTGCTGCGCGAGCGGGGCCTGAAGTCCTCGGTGGTGGCCCGCACCACCATCCCGTTCGGTCCGGTGCTGCGCGAACGCGCCGCCTGGCTGGAGGAGCGGGGCCTGATCGCGCCGGGGCAGCGAACCGAGGAACTGGTGGTGGTCCGTGCCGACCGTCCCTGAACCCGCGGCGGAGGGCCGTGCCCGGCGCGTGGTGATCGACCCCGAGGGCCCGGTACTGGTGGAGGGCCCGGTGGAGGTCGTCCTCCCCGACGGCCGCGTCGCCCGGTCGGACCGCTTCACGGTCGCCCTGTGCGCCTGCCGTCGCAGCCACCGCTACCCGTGGTGCGACACCAGCCACCGCCGCAAGGAGCGCCGCCCGAGGCCCACGGCGGACCCGGACCCGGACCCGGAGGCGGACCCGGAGGCGTAGGAGGGCCGGGGCGCGGACCGGGGCCGGCCGTCACCGCCCCGGCCCCGGCCCCGAAACCGGAACCGGCTCAGGCGTCCAGCGGACGCCGCAGCGAGGTGGCGCCGCGGTGCCAGGCCTCCAGCAGACGGTCCGCCAGACGCTCCTCCAGCAGCTCGGTGGCGCGGATGCCGAACACGACGTCGGTGGCCAACTCCGGTTCGCGCGCCAGCAGATCGCCGATGACGTCCCGGCGCATCACCTGCTCGTGCACGGCGTCCGCCTCGATGTGCTCGGTGAAGAACAGCACGCACTCGGGCGCGGCGCCCATCCTCTCCAGCGCCCTGGCCATCTTCCGGGCGCTGGGCGCGGTGCTGATCTCGGCCGCCGCGAAGTGGCCCACCAGCGCACCGCGCAGGGCCCGGTGCAGCCCGCACAGCGACATCAGGTTCACCCCGGCGACGATCGGGGCGGGCACGTCGTCGAGGTAGCGCAGATAGGACGGGTCCAGGCCCGCGCCCGCCATCAGGTCCGCGAACAGCCGCGCGTGCACCCGCTCTCCGCGGCCCCCGCCGAACTCGTCGTACTCCACCGCCACCAGCGACGCCTTGGCCTGGCCGTCGAGACGGGGGATGACCCAGGCGTGCGGGTCGGCCTCCTTGAGGTGGTAGACCGAGCGGTGGGCGATGTACTCGCGCATCTGCCACCACTCGCCCTCGCGCAGCAGGAAGTCCGACACCCCGCCGCCCTCGGCCGGCTCCACCAGCAGCGGCTCCAGCGCGGCGGGCACGTCCGAGTCCGAGGCCGTGCCGGTGAGGGTGTCGCGGCGCAGGGCGGCCAGGAAGACCCGTTCCAGACCGGCGCGCAGCCGCAGCAGGTCCGGGTCCCACTCCCACTCGGCCGACACGCCCGCGAAGCCCCGGTAGTGCAGCTCGTAGCAGACGTACAGGGCCAGTTGCAGGTCCTCGCCGTACGGATCGGCCTCCTCCACCGCCGCCCCGAGGGACGACGGCAGCCGCGCGGGTGGCGGGGCGGCCAGTGCTTCCAGCACCGCGGCGCTCAACCGGCCGCGGGGAGAAGGCAGTTCGGCTGTGACGGCGCCCGAGGGGATGCCGCCGTCCCGCGGGCCGGCGGCGGACGCGCCGACGGCCCGCTCCGCGGCCGTACCGGTGGTGGTCGTCATGCTCGCTTGTGCTCCCTCGCGTCGGTCTGGGCGGCCAGCAGTTCCACCACCGCCCGGGGGCCGCCCCGCGCCCAGGCACGCCGCTGCCGGTCGGCCCCGGTGCCGTTCTCGCGCACCGCGTCCAGCAGCCGCCGTACGGCCTCGGTGTCGCCGGTCTCCTCCAGGGCGGGCGCGACGTGCCGCAGCAGCGCCTCCAGCAGTTCGCCGGCCGGCACGCGGGCGCGGGTGACCGGGTCGACGCCGTCGCCCCGCAGCCCGTAGCGCGCCGCGGCCCACACCGCGGCCCGGGCCGCCCGCTCGTCCAGTTCCGGCTCCGGCACCCCGGCCTCCAGCTCGGCCAGGGCCCGGCGCACCAGGGCCCGGCCCAGCGCGGCCTGGAGCACCGCGTCGTCGACGGTGGCCGCCGCGTCCGCGACCCGGAACTCGACCGTGGGCAGCCACGGCGAGGGACGCATCAGCCAGAAGCTCATCCGGTCGTCGATCAGCGCGCCGTAGGACACCAGCCGCTCCACCTCCGCGTCGTAGAAGGCGGCGTCGGGGAAGCGGGGAGGCATTCCGGCGGCGGGGAAGCGCAGCTGCTCCATCATGCGCCAGCTGGCGTAGCCGCGGTCGCGTCCCTCGCAGAAGGGGGAGTTCACCGACAGCGCCAGCAGCGTCGGCAGCCAGCGGCGCACCCGGTTGACCACGGCCACCGCGGTCTCCCGGTCCGCCACGCCCACGTGGACGTGGCAGCCGCACACCTGGTAGTCGTCCACGATGTCGGCGAAGAGCTCCGAGATGCGGCGGAAGCGCTCGCCCTCGGCCACCGGAGGCCGCCCGTCGCTCAGCACGGCCGCCCCGGAGGACAGCAGCAGCAGCCCCTCCTCCCTGGCTGCGTCCACCAGCCGGGCGCGGTCCTCCGCGAGCTCCCTGCGGACCTCCTCCAGGGAGGTGCACACCCCGGTGGCGGACTCCACCTGGCTGGAGAGGAACTCCGCCTTGTAGCCGGAGCCGTCGGCGGCGGACGCCTCGTGATGGGCGCGGCGCAGCACCGCCTGGGCACCGGGCACGGTGCGTGCGGTGGTCGGGTCGGCCAGGAGGAACTCCTCCTCGACCCCCATGGTCAGTCCCCCGGCGGTTCCATCCCTGGTCACGGCAGTGTGGGTACCCCCGGCCCGCCCGGCGAAACGAGCAGGGGTTTTCCGCGGGGGGCCACGGGTACCGCGACCGTTCGCACCGAGCGCCACCGGGCCGGTGACAGGGGCCGGTGGCGCGACGGGATCCGGCACGGACCCCTGGGGCGATCGGCCGACGGCAGCTCACGGAAGGAAACCCCCCACATGGCGGGACGGCAGGAGACGGCGGACATCAGCGGACACGGCGGGAGCGGCGAGAGTGCGGTGGCGCTGCTCATGCGGCAGCACGGCGAGATCCGGAACCTCTTCGACGAGGTGGAGGCCACCGAGGGCGACGCCCGGCGGGACGCCTTCCACCGCCTGGTGAGGCTTCTGGCGGTGCACGAGACCGCCGAGGAGGAGGTGGTCCACCCCTATGCCCGGCGCAACATCGACGGCGGCGAGAGCGTGGTGGAGGAGCGCCTGGAGGAGGAGAAGAAGGCCAAGGAGGCCCTGAGGGACCTGGAGGACATGGACCCGGACAGCCCCGAGTTCATGCCCCGCCTGGAGGCGCTGCGGCACGACGTGGAGGCGCACGCCCGCGCCGAGGAACGCTACGAGTTCATCCACATTGCGCGCGAGACCGAACCCGAGCGGCTGCGCACCATGGCCAGGGCGCTGAAGGCGGCGGAGGCGACCGCGCCCACCCGCCCGCACCCCGGCGTGGAGACCGCCGCCGAGAACCTGGCCGTCGGCCCGCCGGCCGCCGTGGCCGACCGGGCCCGCGACGCCGTGCGCAAGGCGATGGGCCGGCACTGAGGCAGGCACTGAGGCAGGCACCGAGGCAGGCACCTAGGCCGCGGGCGGCCGCCGAACGGGCCGCCGGGGCCTCCCGCACATGCGGCCGGGCTGTCCCCTCCCCGAGCGGGGAGGGGACAGCCCGGCCGCATCGCGCGGAAGGCAGGGATCAGGCCCGCTGGCGCTCGCGCAGCGAGGCGTCCGGGTGCTCACCCTCGGTGCTCAGCCGGTACTCGCCCCCGAACATCTCCCGGTGCCGGTCGATCACCCGCTCGCTCGGCGGCTCCTCGCCGCCGTGGATCTGCTCCTGCATCCGCTCGAAGCGCTCGTGCGCCTCGCGCACGTACCCCGCGCCCAGCGTCGTCAGGTCCAGCTGGGTGGCCAGCAGCTCGCGGATGTAGCCCTTGTTGGGCTCGAAGGCCAGGACGTTCGGCAGCTCCGGCGCCAGGACCTCCTCCGGCTCGCGGCCGTCGTGCCGCCGCATCAGGTCGCAGGCGATGTGCAGGTGCTCCAGCTCCATGTTCAGGTGCAGCTCCCAGATCGCCCTGACCTTCGGGTCGCTCTCCTGCTGCATGAACGAGTGGTACAGGTAGCACTCGTTGTACTCGTGGTTGACCAGCCGCTCCCACCACGTCTCGCCCGGGTCCACCAGCGACTCGTAGTGCGTGACGTGCTCCTCCTCGATAAGCCCGATCTCCTGGTAGAGCCGGCGGGCGATGGGCTCCATGTACTGGGGGCCCACGTTCATGTAGAAGTTCATGGTCTGCTGCTCGGCCGACATGATCGTCAGCGCGTGCAGCTTGGAGAGCGGGTTCGCGCGGTCCTTGTCGTACGGGTCGCGCACGTTGTCCGCCGGGTGCCGGTGGTGGTACTTGGTCGGCCGGCCCGGGATGACCTCGGTGACCTGGTCGACGATCTTCTCGGCCTTGCGGTGCTCGATCATCTCGTAGAGGTTCGAGTACCGGTAAAGGTGGTCGAAGTCCTCCAGGACGCCGAACTGGTACGCCTGCTTGAGGTACGGGTCCGGCTCCATCCGGGCGACCCAGGCGGTGAGGTCGACGGCCACCTGCTCGTAGGCGATCGTCGTCTCCAGCACCGAGGACAGGCCCGGCAGCAGCCAGTTGACCGTCTTCTGCTGCTGCTGCTCGATGTACCGCACCTCGGCGAGCTGCCGCTTGACGTCCATGTCCGGGCACACCCGGGCGAAGTGGTGGCTGAACATGATCGCCTCCACCTCGATGCCGTTCATCGTGATGATGCGGCAGCGGGTGTAGGGGTCGGCGTGGTTCGGGTCGATCGGCTCGACGTCGAGTTCACGCCAGTTGCGGAGCTGCCGGTCCAGCGGGATGCCGCGCTGCTCCAAGGGGTTGAAGGTCACCTGGTTCCTCCTGCTCGTCCACTGCGCTGACGCGCCCGGGACGCGGCCGCACCACGGCTGCCGCACACCACTGCTTCCCCCGGCACCGGACGCGAGGCGCCGGGGTACCCCTGCGCCCACCCCCGAAACCGCGCGATCGGGGCCCGGACGGGGCACACCGCGCGTTTCCGCCCGGTACCGGCGGGTACCGGGCGGGTCGATGAGAGCCGACCGGATCACCGAAGCGTGCGCGCCCCTGACCGACACCGGGACCCGGAGGGAGACCGACCATGGCTGACGAGAACGAGCCCACCGCCGCGGGCGACGAGAGCAGGCCCGAGCTGGCGGAGGAGGACGCCACCGTCAACGACGACGAGACCCCCGGCCTGCCGCCCGAGGGGGAGCCCGCCACCGGTCCCAGCCCCGGCGACTCGGCACTGGACGCCCCCTACGACCCGGGCGGCCGCCCCGAGGACGAGGGGATCCCCGACCTGCAGAACGGCATGCCCGAGCAGGAGTGGATGAACGACCCGCAGCAGATGCCCGTCCCCGGCGAACGCCCGGTGGCCGCCGAGGAGTGGGGCACCACCTACTCCGAGCAGCTGGAGGGCAAGCCCCTGGGCGACCGGCTGGCCGAGGAGGAACCCGACGTGGGGGAGACCTCCCGGGCCTCCGGCCCCCCGGAGGACGAGACCGGCCAGCTCAGCGACGACCCGCTGGGCGACCGGCCCGCCAACCAGGACGTGTTCTCCCACGAGTCCGCGGCCGAGGGCCTGGCCCCGGAGGAGTCGGCCGTCCACACCGTCGAGGAGGACCGCGACATCGGCCAGCTCAGGGGCGAGGAGGACGCCGACCAGTTCGGTCCGCCCGAGGGCGTGGGCGAGGTCGGCCCGTCCGGCGAGGGCGAGGGGACCGGCGTACGCCCCGAGCGCGGAGGGGGCAGCAGGTCATGAGTGCATCCCCGGCCGACAACGAGTCGTACTGGCTGGCGACCGCCCCCGTCACCCCCAAGGTCACCCACCCGCCGCTGGAGCCCGGCAGCGAGACCGACACCGACGTCGTGGTGGTCGGCGGGGGCATCGCGGGCCTGTGCACCGCCTGGGAGCTCGCCCGCGCCGGCCGCCGGGTCACCGTGGTGGAGGCCGACCGGATCGCCGCCGGGGTCACGGGCCACACCACCGCCAAGGTCAGCTCCCTGCACGGCATGGTCTACGACGAGCTGCGCGGCAAACACGGCGCCGACGGCGCCCGGATGTACGCGCTCTCCCAGCAGGACGCGATCGGGCACCTGGCCGCGACCGCCGCCGAGCTGGGCGTGGACTGCGAACTGGAGCGCGTGCCCGCCTACACCTGGGCCGAGTCCGAGGAGACGGCCGAGAAGCTGCGGGCCGAGGCCGAGGCCGCCGCCGAGGCCGGCCTGCCCGCCGCCTACGTCACCGAGACAGGGCTCCCGTTCCCCGTCCGCGGCGCGGTGCGCGTGGCCGACCAGGCGCAGTTCCACCCGCGCAAGTACCTGATGGCGCTCGCCGGGGACCTGGTGCGGCGCGGCGGGCGGATCGCCGAGCGCACCCGCGTGGTGGGCCTGGAGGAGGGCGAGCCGTGCAGGGTGACCGCCGAGAACGGCGCCACGGTCACCGCGAACGCCGTCGTCGTCGCCACCCACTACCCCGTCTTCGACCGGGCGCTGCTGTTCTCCCGGCTGGAGCCGCACCGCGAACTGGTCGTCGCCGCCTCGATCCCCGCCGCGCAGGACCCGGCCGGGATGTACCTCACCCCCGAGAACAACACCCGCTCGGTGCGCACCGCGCCCTACGGGGACGGGCAGCGGCTGCTCATCGTCACCGGGGAGAAGTTCCTGCCGGGGACGGCCGACGTCACCGAGCGCTTCGAGAGGCTGGAGGCCTGGACGCGCGAACGCTTCCCCGACGCACAGGTCGTCCACCGCTGGGCCACCCAGGACAACAGCTCCACCGACCGGGTGCCGTACATCGGGCCCTTCCACCCCGGCGCGCGCCACACCTACGTCGCCACCGGCTTCGGCGGCTGGGGGATGGCGAGCGGGGTGCTGGCGGGCCGGCTGCTCGCCCGGTACGTCACCGGCGAGGACCTGCCGGCCTGGGCGAAGCTGTACGACCCCCGGCGGCTGCCCGGCTTCCGGGAGGCGCCCTCGCTGCTGGGCCTCCAGGCCACCGTCGCCAAGCACTTCGTCGGCGACCGGCTGCGCCCCTCGCACGCCGACTCCGTCGACGAGATCGCCCCGGGCGGCGGCGCCGTCGTACGGATCGGCGGGAGCCGCTGCGCAGTCCACCGCGACGCCGACGGGCGGCTGCACGCCGTCTCGGCCCGCTGCACCCACCTGGGCTG
Organism: Streptomyces nanhaiensis; assembly: GCF_046614825.1. Taxonomy (NCBI): domain Bacteria; kingdom Bacillati; phylum Actinomycetota; class Actinomycetes; order Kitasatosporales; family Streptomycetaceae; genus Streptomyces; species Streptomyces nanhaiensis. Next base: position 7,626 of record NZ_JBKJFM010000076.1, on the reverse strand, counting down.
CCTGGTCCACTTCAACGACGCGGAACTGGCCTGGGAGTGCCCCTGCCACGGCTCGCGCTTCGCACCCGACGGCTCGGTGATCCAGGGCCCGGCGACCCACCCGCTGGAGCGGCGCGACCTTGAGTGATCACCGCGCCCACCGCCGCGGCGGTGATGCAGCAGACGGCCGTCCACCGGGCGGAGGAGAGCATCTCGCCCAAGACGGCCAACCCCGCGAGCCCGGCCGCGACCGGCTCGAGGTTCTGCAGCACGCCCACCACCCGGGGCGGCAGCCTGCGCAGGGCGGCCAACTCCAGCGAGTACGGACCGGCGGCCGAGAGCACCGCCCGACCTCGGCACCGTGCGGATGTGCGGCTTCGCCGGCAGTGTCGGCACCCTGCTGGCGCCCGCCGCCGTCCGGCTGTGACGGGCCCACCCGCGGTGGGAGGTCCGGGTGGCGAAGGTGGTCACCACCGCCGAGTGCTACCGGCTGCTCCTGGCGGACCGCGCCGACGTGGGCGTCCTCACCCCGCTCGGGGACAGCCCGCCACTGGACGACTCGCGTTTCGACCAGCGTCCGCTGCTGGACGACCCGCAGGATCTGGTGGTGCCCGCCGGACACCCGCTGGCCGGCCGGGCGGAGGCCGAACTCGCCGACGCCGCACGGGAGGAATGGATCGCCCCGCACCGCGACCAGCACGACCTGATCCTCGCGCTGTGCGCCGCGGCCGGGTTCGCGCCGAGCGTCACCCACCACGCCGACGAGTGGCAGGGGGTTCTCGCCCTGATCGCCCATGGCATGGGCGTCTGCCTGGTGCCGCGTCTGGTCCCCACCGACGGACACGACGGCGTGGCGCGCGTGCCCCTGAGGGGCAGTCCGGCGCCGTACCGCCGTGTCCTGATCTGCGTACGCCGGGGCGGCCACGGGCGGCCGCCCGTGGCCGAGGCGCTGAGAACGCTGGAGGACCTGGGGGATCAGATCCGCACGCCGTTGGCGCGCAGATAGGCCAGCGGGTCGATGTCCGAGCCGTAGCCGGGGCCGGTGCGGATCTCGAAGTGCAGGTGCGGGCCGGTGCTGTTGCCGGTGGAACCCGAACGCCCGATCCGCTGGCCCGCGTTGACCTGCTGGCCGGAGCGCACGGAGATCGCCGACAGGTGGGCGTACTGGCTGTAGCGGCCGTCGGAGTGCCGGATGACCACCTGGTAGCCGTACGCGCCGCCCCAGCCGGCCGAGACGACCTGCCCGCGGCTGACGGACTGCACCGAGGTGCCCGTGGAGACGGGGAAGTCTATGCCGGTGTGGTAGCCGCTGGACCAGCCGCTGCCCGACTGGCGGTACGCGGTGGTGGGGGAGACGCCGCTGACGGGCGCGGCGTAGCCGGGGGAGGCCTGTGCCTTGGAACTCTTGCGCTCGGCCCGCTCGGGCTCGGCCTGCGCCCTGATCTTCTCCTGCGGCTTCTCCTTCTCCGCCGGCGCGGCCCGCTCCTTCGGCTTCTCCCGGACCTCGGGCCTGGCCTGTGCCTCCGGTCTCTCCTGCTCCTTCGGTCTCTCCTGCTCCTTCGGCTTCTCCTGCGGCTCGGACTTCTCCCCGGCCTTCGGCGCGCCCTTCTGCCGGGGCACGGTGGTGCTCCCGCCGGGGGCGTCGTCCTGCCGCGTCCGGACCGCGCCGCCCTGCTGGAGACTGAGCCGCTGCCCGGGGAAGATCAGGTCCGGGTCACCGCCCACGACCGTGCGGTTGCGCTCGTACAGCGCCTGCCAGCCGCCGTGCACATCGTGCTCGTCGGCGATCCCGGAGAGGGTGTCACCGCCGGCCACCACGTACGTCCGGCCGCTGTCCGAGGGTTTGTCCGAGGGCTTGTCGGCGGGTCGCGCAGCCGGTTTCGAGGTCCCGGCCCGCGTCTGGGTACGGGGCTGGTTGCCCTCCGGCTCGGAGGCGGTCTCGGCGGCGGTGCCGGAGCCCCGGTGCTCCCAGGTCAGACCGGCCCGGGGCGAGCACACCGGCCAGGCGGCCGGGCCCTGCCCGTCGAGCACCCGCTCGGCGACGGCTATCTGCTCTTCCCTGGTGGCGAGATCGGCGCGCGAGGCGTAGGCGGTACCGCCGAATTCCTGCCAGGTGCTCTGCTTGAACTGTAAACCGCCGTAGAAACCGTTTCCGGAGTTGATATTCCAGTTGCCGCTGCTCTCGCACGCGGCGACCTTGTTCCAGATCTCCTCGGGCGCGGCGTGGGCGGCGGTGGCCCCGATCAGCGGGATGGCGATTCCGGCCCCTCCCGCGGTGACGGTCAGCGACGCGCGGGAAACCGCGTTGGGCTTGTATCGGCGATGACGCCCTCTTCCGGCCACAGCCGGTCCCTCCCCTACGCCGTATCCGGCGGTCCGTCAGTTGAGCTCTCACGCAATTCCGTTGGCGAGCGCGCCAAAGATAGACGCGCTTTCCGTACGACGGCAAGGGCCCGCCTCAGGGGCCCGACGGCGCCCGTCGTGAAAACCCCGGGCGGGCCACAGCGCGGCACAGCGCGGCACAACGCGGCGCGGGATCGCGCACAACGGCGCGGAAACAGCGCGCAGCGGCATGAAAACAGCGCGGAAACGGCGCGGAAACGGAAACGGAATCACGCCTCCGCGGCGGCGAGCACCTCGTCGGCGGCCTTCCGGTCGAGGGAGACGCGGACCAGCCCCGCGGCCAGCCGCGGCAGCTCCTCCCCGGACACCAGCCGCGCCAGCTCCCGCGACGAGGCGGGCAGCCCCAGCCGCCCCGCGCCCTCGCGCGTCCTGCGGTCGAGGTACGGGGCGAACTCCGGCCAGACGCCCTGCGCCTCGCGCAGGAAGATGTCCGCCCCGGTCGGCCCGATGCCGGGGAAGCGCTGGAGCCGCTCGCCCACCCCGCTCTCCTCGCGCAGCCCGCGCAGGTCCCCCCGGTAGCGCTGGAGGAGCAACTCCGCGCCGTCGCCGAGCTGAGTGGCCGTCCGCTCGTCGTACCGCCGGTAGCCGCCCGCGCCCAGCGCGTCCACCCGCCTCTGCCAGGCCGACTCGGCCATGCTCCGCACGTCGCCCAGCCCGGCGTCGAACAGGGCGCGGGCCGCGGAGACCGCGGTGTCCGCCCGGATACGGGCGCTCAGCAGCAGCGAGAGCACCAGCAGCCGGTACAGCGGCACGGGGGTGTTCCGCAGCCGGATGCCCGCATCCTGTGCGTACGTGTGCCCGTGGAGCTCCAGCAGCGCGCGCACCACGGCGGCGTCCCGCTCCCGCGGTCCGGCGCGCCGGCCCGTGCCCGCCTGCGCATTCCTCTTCCCGCCCGGCTCGGCCATGGCCGCATCACCCCAACAGGTCGCTCATCGTCTCGGCGGCGCGGACGGCCGCGTCGCCGCAGCAGTTGTTGAACAGGACGTGCACCCGGTCGCTCCGCCCCGCCAGCGCCCGTATCCGCGGGACCCACTCGGCGAGCTCCTCCACGGTGTACCGGTGCCGGTAGGAGTCCTCCTTTGAGCCGGTGCCCCAGTGGGGGCTGCGGCCGTGGAAGCGGACCACCGACAGCTCCGGCGCGGTCGCCGCGGCGACCGGCGGCACGGAGGCGGGCAGGCCCTGCGCGGTGTCCACCGCGACCAGCGCCGCGCCGTGGCGCTCGGCCAGGCCGGCCGTGTCCGCGCAGTGCTCGGGCGCGTACCAGCGCGGGTCGCGGAACTCCACCGCCGTGCACCGGCCCAGCGCGCCCGCGCGTGCCAGACACCGCTCCACGAACGCCTCCGCCCCGGGGCCGGGCCGCAGCGACGGCGGGAACTGCACCAGCACCGCGCCCAGCCGCCCGGCCGCGCGCAGCGGCTCCAGCGCGTCGGTGAAGCGCCGCCACACCTCCTCCACGACCGCCGGCCCCAGTGCTCCGGGCCGCACCCGGGCGCCCGCGGGAGCACCGGCCGGGCGCAGCTCCGCCGGGAGCGAGCCGACCCGCGTGGAGTGACCGGTGAGCAGGGAGAACGCCTTGACGTCGAAGACGAACCCGTCGGGGGTGCGCTCGACCCACAGCCGGCTGTTGCGCGTGCTGGGCAGCCCGTAGTACGTCGAGTCCACCTCGACCAGGCCGAAGCGCCCGGCGTAGTACCGCAGCCGCCCCTCCGCCCCCTTGGCCGACGGGGGGTACCACCCGCTGCCGACCAGTGCGGGATCCGTCCACGAGCAGGTGCCGACCAGAATGTTTCCCATGGTCGCCGGGTACCCGCGCCGCGTCGGCGAGATCCGCCGTCAGGAAGCACTCGGGGCGCTCGGGGCGCCCGGGGCGCGCGGGATCCCCCAAGCGCCCCGTTGTCCCGTGGGCCCCGGGCCCCACGGAGAGGAGCGAGGCCATGTCCGCTGAGGACGAGGGCACGGACAGGGAGCGGCGCGCCCGTGAGATCGCCGAGGAGGCCGAGCGCACGCGGAACCCGGGCAACACCGCGTACGGCCCGGGCGAGGAGCTGCCCCGCAGCGGCGAGGACACGGGTACGGGCGAGGACCACTGGGAGCCCGGCGGCGGGGAGGAACCGGGCGCGTCCCCGCTGGGCAAGGGAGACGTGCACGCCGTGGCCGCCGACGACATGGAGCAGCCCGAGATCGCCGAGGGGCCGACCCCGGGAATGCAGCCGGGCGAGACCGTGGAGCGGGGCCCCTGGACCCCGCCGGTGGAGGTGGACCCGCCGGCGGGCCCCAACCTGCCCCGTGACGCGGCGGGGGAGCGGGACGCCGTCCGCGGGCAGGAGGAGGAGGGCGGCCCCTGAGCGCCCTCGCGGGTGCGGCCCGCCGCCCGGCGGGCCGCGCCGTTCAGCCGCCCTCGGGGCGTTCGCCCTTGGGGCCGCGGCCGCGCTCGGTGCGCGGTCCGGAGGAGCGCCGGTGAGGGTCCTGCCGCAGCGACTCGTCGGCCTCCTCGTTGGCATGCCGGTCGGGTACGCCGCCGCGCTCCGCCTCCTTGCGGCGCCGTGCGCGCTGCTTGTCGTAGTCCTTGCTTCCGGGCTCGGGCATGTCCATCACCTCGCCGCACGCGGGTGCCCACCGCTCCCGGAGCCGAAACGGCCCCCGCCCCGCCGGCGTGGCGGAACGGGGGCGCCGGGTCACTTGTTGACGCAGACGTTCCCGGAGGAGGAGTTCAGCGCACCGAGGACGGTCAGCTGGTTGCCGCAGACGTTGAGGTCGAAGTCCATCGGGAACTGGACCACGTTGCCGCTGAGGACGCCGGGGGATCCGAAGGCCACCGCCCCTGCGTAGGCGTCGTGACCTCCGCCGTGACCGCCTCCGTGGTGGTCCTTCTCGTAACCCTTGTGGTGCTCCTTCTTCCCGTGGTCCTTCTTGTGGCCCTTGTCGTGCTCTTTCTTCCCGTGGTCCTTCTTGTGACCCTTCCCGTGGTCCTTCTTCCGGTCCTTCTTGTGACCGTCGCCGTGGTGGCCCTGGTGGTGGCCGCCCTTGTGACCGCCGTGGTGGTCTCCGCAGGCAGACGCGGCTCCCGCGCCGCCGAGAACCAGGGCGCAGGCGGCCGCGGCGATCGCGGCGGTCTTGGCGATACGGATCATCGCCGTTCTCCTTTCGGGATTCTTCGAACCGTGGTCGATCCGGGCTGTGAATGGGTTGTCCGGTCCGGCGGCGGCCCAACAGGAATGATGCGCAGGACCACCCGGAGGGCCCAGCGGGATCACCGTTCCGGTTCCCTCCTGTGGGCCGTACCGCCGCAAGCGGATGCCTTGCGCGCCGGGTTCTGATCCGGGCGGTCACACGCTCGGCGCAACCCCCGCGCGTCACCTCCGGGGGAGGCATAAGCGTCTGTCATGGTTTGCTCCGATTTGGACGGTATCGATCGGAGAAGGTCCATGCGTGTTTCCCTGGGGCTCACCAGCCGAGGAGTGCTGTGCGCACTGGCAGCCGCGGCCCTGGCGATGGCACTGCCGCCGACGGCGGCCGCGCCCGCGCCCGGCGAGGCGCCGCGCATCCCGTTCGGGGAGCGGTACCGCGCCACACAGCACGGCGGCATCGTCCGCGCCGCCAACTCCGCGGCCACCTGCCTCACCCCAGCGGTCACCGGTGCGCCGCCGTGCGCGCAGGCCCGGAAGGGGGTGGCGAAGGGGAACAACGGCGACTACGAGATGACCTACGCCGACGTCGACGACGACCCCAACACCTACAACTCCAGCAGCGCGGAGCTGCGTCTGCCCGCCGGGGCGCGCGTCACCTACGCCCGGCTGTACTGGGGCGGCAACCTGCGGGTCGGCGAGCAGAAGCCCCCCGAGGACAGCGGACGGGTGCTGATCGCCGAACCGCGAGGCCGGTACAAGGAGGTCCTCGCCGACACCGTCATCGGCCACCGCCGCACCGGCGCCATGGACGGGTACACCGCCTCGGCCGACGTCACCGGCCTGGTCGCGCGGTCCGGCGGCGGCTCCTACACCGTCGCCCAGCTCAACGTCGCCGCGGGCCGCTCGCCCGCCGGCGCCTGGGGCGGCTGGACGCTGGTGGCCGCCTACGCCCACCCCGGGGAGCCGCTGCGCCACCTGGTGCTCATGGACGGCTACGAGGCCATGACCCCCTCCAGGAGGGTCCTCGACATCACCGCCGAGGCCCTGCCGGTGCCGCCCGGGGCGTCCGGCGCCGCCGGAGTGGTGGCCTACGACGGCGACCGCGGCCGGGGCGGGGAGACGCTGACGGTGGGCACCGGGACCGCGCCCGCCCACCGGGTGCGCGACGCGGCCAACCCCGCCGACGACCCCATGAACTCCACGATCACCGACCACGGCCGCCCGGCGCCCCGCCGCCTGCCCGCGTACCCCGACACGCTGGGCTACGACTCCGACGTCCACGGCATCACCCCCGCGCTGGCGCGCGGCGGCGACTCGCTGACGTTCCGCTTCACCACCCGCGACGAGGGCTACCAACTCGGGGCGCTCTTCGTGCAGGTCGACGCGCGCCGCTGAGGGCGTGCGCCCGGCGCCCTCGGCCCGACGTCAGAACGGTTCGCTGGATGGGGAGTTCACGCGTGTTCCAGAAAGACCGGGAAGCGGTTCCCGTGACGGTGCTGCACCTGTCCCAGCCCGTGGACGGCGGAGTGGCAAGGGTCGTCACCGACCTTGTCCGCGCCCAGACCGCGGCGGGAACGCGCGCCGTGGTGGCCTGCCCGCCCGGCGGCGCGCTGGGCCGGGACGCCGCCGCGGCCGGCGCGGAGGTGGCCGGCTGGCCCGCGCGGCGCGAACCGGGACCGGGCCTGTACGGCGAGGCCGTACGGGCCGCCCGGCTGGTGCGGCGCATCGGCCCCGACCTGGTGCACACGCACAGCGCCAAGGCCGGGCTGGCTGTGCGGCTCGCCCTGCGGGGCCGCGTTCCCACCGTCCACCAGCCGCACGCCTGGTCCTTCGACGCCGTGGGCGGGGCGACCGCCCGGCTGGCCCTGTACTGGGAGCGGCTGGCGGCCCGCTGGGCGGACCGCGTGCTGTGCGTGTCCGGCGACGAACTGCGGCACGGCGAGGCGTCGGGGGTGCGCGCCCGCTGGGCGGTGGTCCACAACGGCGTGGACACCCGCCGCTTCGGCCCCGCGGACGAGGCCGCCCGCACCCGGGCGCGCACCGCTCTGCCCGCGCTGGCCGGGGTCCCCCCGCACGCCCCCCTGGCCGTCTGCGTCGGCCGGCTGTGCCGGCAGAA
>NZ_JBKJFM010000075.1:0-27994 GCF_046614825.1 Streptomyces nanhaiensis | reverse complement strand
GACCTGCGGGTGCTGGACCTGCTCTCCCTGGAGATCCAGGACGTGGACCTCCCGGCGAGGCGGGTGACCGGGGTCTGCGGCCGGCCGGTGCCCGAGGGCGAGGGGGACATCAGCGAGCGGGCGGCCGCCGCGACAGCCGGACCCGGCCGTCCGGCTCCCGGTCGGCCAGCGGCGCGAGCGCCCCGGTGCAGAAGACCGCGAACCGCTCGGCCGTCCAGCCGCGCCGTTCCAGCTCGGCGGCCAGCAGTTCGTCGCCCCCGGCAGCGCCCGTGGCGATCTGCACCAGTGGGGGCAGCCCGCGCTCGCCGTACCAGCGCGCGGTCTCGGCCAGGGCCTCGTCCAGGCCGGTGCCGGGGTCGCCCAGGGGGAGGACGGAGTTGGCGCGGCCGGTGAAGCCGCCGGAGGCGCGCAGCAGCCATCCGCCCAGGCGGGCGGTCTCCACCGCGGGCCAGCCGCGCGCCGCGACCTCCGCCAGCTCCCGCACCCCCGCCGCCGGGCCGCGGCGGCGGGCGGGCTCGGCGGGCACGGTCTTCCCCGCCACCAGGGCCGACTCCTCGACCACCACGCTCTGCCCGCCACGCCGTGTGATGGAGAGCACACCGTCCTTCCAGGATGTGAGAACGCCGACCGTGTCGGTGAAGGCGGCACCGGTGTCCGCGGATCCGGTCAGACTGCGCACCGAGACACGTTTCCCCACGTCGTCGGCGCTGATGCGAAGCTCAAGTCGTCCGCCCACGGTGAACTCCACGTTCGTGACCACCCCTCCTGTTCGTCTCCTGCCCGGGAACGGAGATACTAGAGGCGGGCATCGACGACGCCGCGCTCCCGCGCGCCACGCGGCTCAGCCACAACCGGACCGGCTGCCCGCGCCCTACCGAGGAGGAACGACAGCGTGACCTACGTCATCGCGCAGCCTTGTGTGGACCTGAAGGACAAGGCATGCATCGAGGAGTGCCCCGTCGACTGCATCTACGAGGGCCAGCGGTCCTTGTACATCCACCCGGACGAATGCGTCGACTGCGGGGCCTGTGAGCCGGTCTGCCCGGTCGAGGCGATCTTCTACGAGGACGACGTCCCGGAGGAGTGGAAGGACTACTACAAGGCCAACGTCGAGTTCTTCGACGAGCTGGGCTCGCCCGGCGGCGCCAGCAAGCTCGGCCTGATCGAGCGCGACCACCCCTTCGTCGCCGCGCTCCCTCCGCAGAGCCACGACGAGTGACCCCGCGCCACCCGCAGCACTGACCCCGGTCCCGTACGGCCCCGCAGCCGTGCGGGACCGGGGCTTTTCCAGGAAAGAGAGCGAAGCCAAGTGCCACCCCTGTCCTCCCGCCTGCCGGTCTTCCCGTGGGACCGGCTGGAGCCGTACAAGAAGACCGCGGCCGAACACCCCGACGGCATCGTGGACCTCTCCGTGGGCACCCCCGTCGACCCGGTGCCCGAGGTGGTCCGCCGGGCGCTGGCCGGGGCCGCCGACAGCCCCGGCTACCCGACGGTCTGGGGCACGGCGGAGCTGCGGGACGCGATCGTCGGCTGGAGCGAGCGGCGGCTGGGCGCGCGGGGACTGGCGCACACCCACGTCCTGCCGGTCGTCGGCTCCAAGGAGCTGGTGGCCTGGCTGCCGATCCAGCTCGGCATCGGAGGCGGGCCGGCGACCGGGGACAAGGTGGCGTACCCGCGGCTGGCCTACCCGACGTACGAGGTGGGGGCGCGGCTGGCGGGCGCCGAGCCGGTGGTCTACGACGAATCGCCCCGTGAGCTCGACCCCGAGGGCCTGCGGCTGCTGTGGCTGAACTCCCCCTCCAACCCCACCGGCCGGGTGCTGCCCAAGGAGGAGCTGAGGGCCACCGTCGCCTGGGCGCGCGAGCACGGGGTGCTGGTCTTCAGCGACGAGTGCTACCTGGAGCTGGGCTGGGAGGCCGAGCCGGTCTCCGTCCTCCATCCGGACGTCTGCGGCGGCAGCCACGAGGGCGTCGTCGCCGTCCACTCGCTGTCCAAGCGGTCCAACCTGGCGGGCTACCGGGCCGCGTTCCTGGTCGGGGACGAGGCGATCCTGGCGGAGCTGCTGCGGGTGCGCAAGCACGGTGGGATGATGGTGCCCGCCCCGGTGCAGGCCGCCACGGTGGCGGCGCTCGGCGACGACGCGCACGTGGCCGTGCAGCGCGAGCGCTACGCGGCACGGCGCGCGGCGCTGCGCACGGCGCTCCGGGCGAGCGGCTTCCGGATCGAGCACAGCGAGGCGTCGCTGTACCTGTGGGCGACGCGCGACGAGCCCTGCTGGGACACGGTCGGGGAACTGGCCCGGCGCGGGGTGCTGGTGGCGCCCGGCGACTTCTACGGCCCCGCGGGCGAGCGGTTCGTACGGGTCGCCTTCACGGCCACCGACGAGCGTGTGGGGGAGGCGGTGCGGCGCCTGACCGCGTGAGGTGCGCGGGGAAGCGGGCGGGGCCCGGGGATCGCGCGATGCGATCCCCGGGCCCCGCCCGGCCGTGGCGCCCGCGCCTGCCGGCGCCGGACCGCTGTCAGAGCAGCGGCAGGTTCTTTCCGACCGGCGGCAGCTTGCCGGCTCCGGGCAGGCCGTCGGTCAGGGAGTCGGCCTTCGCCTGCTTGCCGACGGCGGGCATCTTGCCCTTGGCGGACTTGACGGCCTTGCCCGCCTTGGCGGCCTTGCCCTTGCCGCCGGTGGCGGGCTTGGAGGCCTCACCGAGGAGGGAACCGGCGGTCCCCACCGTGTCGTCGGCGGTCTTCTGCACGGCCGGGACGGCGGCCTTGCCCGCGGCCCCGACGGTCCTGCCCGCGGTCGGCACGGTCTTCTCGACGGCCTTGCCGCCGGTGTCGGCCACCTGGGCGCTCGCCCTGCGCGAGGTGTCGTCGATGGTGTCGCCCAGGTTCGCGCCGTCCAGGTTGCTCACTCCGCCCAGGTTCTTGGCGGGCGGCAGGAGTTCGGCGGCGTTCGCGGAACCGGCCGCACCGACTGCGGAGGCGGCACCCGCTGCGACCAGCAGCGCGGTCCGTGCGATCCGGCGCGAGAGGGGGAGGGACATGTTGCTCCTTCGACGGAGAAGAGGCTTGCTGAGGTTTCCCGCGGGCCGTCGGGCCCGGAGGGCGTCGTTGCTCATCCGGCCGGGGCGGCGCCCCCCGGACGCTGTGCCTATCGGGCCGGGAGGCCCGGAGGTTGCGGTCGTCCGGGTAAAGGATTTGCAATGCGCCGATCGCCCCGGTGGTGGGGGAAGCGGCGGACGGGGCCGCCCCGAGGGGCCCCCGGAAAGCGCCGGACCCCGGTGACGCCAAGGGTTTTCCGTGACTTCACCGGGGTCGGCGAAGGGCCGCGCCGACGGCTTCCGGCAGCTCGGCCGCCGGGACGTAAGACCCCCGTTCGGGTGACGGGGGGAGACGCCGTGCGGTGACGCGGCGGCGCGGAGCCTTCGCCGTATCGCCGTATCGCCGTATCGCCGTATCGCCGCGCCGCCGCACGGCGCCGGGGCGGAGGTCAGCGCGAGGCGGCGATGACGACCTCGGTGCCGGTGCCGGTGCCGGTGCCGTCCCCGGCCGTACGCCAGCCCTCGGCGGCCCGGTCCGCCTCCCAGACCCGCTTCCCGTAGGAGACGCGCTCGATCCCCAGTTCATGGGAGTGGGCCACGGCCCAGTGCGCCAGTTCCCAGCCGCGGCGGTCGGCGTCCGCCTCACCGGCGCGCGCCGGGGTGTGGACGGGGACGGAGACCACCGGGCCCGGCGCGCTGCGCCCGGCGCCGCCGCCGTCGAGACCGGAGGACTCGGGCAGGACGTCCGCGCCGAACTCGCGGACCAGCCGCTCGCGCACCCGCACCGGGTCCCCGGCGGCCGTCTTCTGGGAAGTGGCCTTGGCGGGCACGCAGTTCAGGGCGGCGGCCCGGCGGCCGGTGAGCGCGGCGGCCAGCAGCGCCGCCCTGGGCTCGTGCTTGGCGTAGGCGTCGGGGAAGCCGCTGCGCTGCACCCGCTGCGCGGCGACGGTCAGGGGCAGCCGCGAGTAACCCGGGATCTCCACCAGGTGCTCGTAGAACTTCCCGGCCGAGTACACCGGGTCCATGATCTGCTCCGCCGTCCCCCAGCCCTGGGAGGGCCGCTGCTGGAAGAGGCCGACGGAATCGCGGTCGCCGTAGTCGATGTTGCGCAGCGCCGACTCCTGCATGGCCGTGGCCAGGGCGATGGTGACGGCCCGCTCGGGCAGTCCGCGGGCCGAGGCGACGGCCTGGATGGTCGAGGCGTTGGCGGCCTGCTGCGGTTCGATGACGTACGGCTCACCGCCGGCCGCGGTCACGGTGCAACGCGCCGGTCCGGACCCGCCGGGATCGTGGCGCACGAGGAGGTACCCGGCGAGTCCGAGCAGTACGACGCACGCGGCGGCCAGGCGCAGCAGCCTGCCGCGGCGCGGAGTTGAAGCTCGCTCGGACACGCGACAAAGGTACCGGGCCCACCGCGTCCGGGACCCGGACGTGACGCGGATCCCACGGACGGACGCCAGGTAGGGTCGGCCGCATGGAGCGTGCCACCGAAATCCCCGGACCCGCCCCCGAGGAGGGCCTGGACCTGACCCTGGACGCGGCGTCGCTGACCGCGCGCCTCGTCGACATCCCCTCGGTCAGCGGCGACGAGAAACCGCTCGCGGACGTGATCGAGACCGCGCTGCGCGCCCTGCCGCACCTGCGTGTGGACCGGTACGGCAACAACGTCGTCGCCCGTACCGAACTGGGCCGGGCCGAACGGGTCGTCCTCGCCGGGCACATCGACACGGTCCCGATCGCCGGCAACGTGCCCTCGCGGCTGGAGGACGGCGTGCTGTGGGGCTGCGGCACCTCCGACATGAAGGCGGGGGTCGCCGTCCAGCTCAGGATCGCCGCCACCGTGCCCGAGCCGAACCGCGACCTGACCTTCGTCTTCTACGACAACGAGGAGGTCGCCGCCCACCTCAACGGCCTCGGCCACCTGGCGCGGGCCCACCCCGACTGGCTGGCCGGGGACTTCGCGGTGCTGCTGGAACCCTCCGAGGGGCAGGTCGAGGGCGGCTGCCAGGGCACGCTGCGGGTCGTGCTGCGCACGGCCGGACAGCGCGCCCACTCGGCGCGCGGCTGGATGGGCGCCAACGCCATCCACGCCGCCGCGCCGATCCTGGCCCGGCTGGCCGCGTACGAGCCGAGGCGGCCGGTGGTCGACGGACTGGAGTTCCGCGAGGGCCTCAACGCCGTGGGGATCACCGGCGGCGTCGCGGGCAACGTCATCCCCGACGAGTGCGCCGTGACCGTCAACTACCGCTACGCGCCCGACCTCACCGAACAGGAGGCGCTCGCCCACGTGCGGGAGGTGTTCGCCGGCTGTGGTGTGGCGGAGTTCGAGGTGGACGACAGCTCCGGTCCGGCGCGGCCCGGCCTGACGCACCCCGCCGCGGCGGCCTTCGTGGAGGCGGTCGGCGGCGAGGCGCGGCCGAAGTACGGCTGGACCGACGTCTCCCGGTTCAGCGCGCTGGGCGTGCCCGCCGTCAACTACGGCCCCGGGGACCCGAATCTGGCGCACAAGCGCGACGAGAGGGTCGAGACCGCGCTGATCGGGCACTGCGAGGAGCGGCTGCGCGCCTGGCTTACCGCCTGATCCGCTGGGTATCGGCTGATCCGCGGGGCCCGCACCGCCGGTGCGGGCCCCGCGACATCCGGTGGCCGCCGGTGCGTCCGGGCAAGTTCCGCTCCGCGTGGTCCGGGCCTGCGTACCCTGGCGGCCTGTACGTCGGCGTCGACAAGGGAGTACGGCATGGCCAGTGCGGAGGAGTTCGAGCAGGGGGACGCGCCGCGGGAGCAGCGCCTCGGACCGGTGGTGCGCCGCCACGGCCAGGTGCAGCACAGCACCACCGACCAGCGTCTGCTGGACACCGCCGGCCCCTCGGACTGGCTGCACCAGGACCCGTGGCGGGTCATGCGCATCCAGTCGGAGTTCGTCGAGGGCTTCGGCACCCTGACCGAGATCGGCCCCGCCATCAGCGTCTTCGGCTCGGCGCGCACCCCCGAGGGGTCGCCCGAGTACGAGGCCGGGGTGCGGATCGGGCGGGCGCTGGTGGAGGCCGGCTTCGCGGTGATCACCGGCGGTGGTCCGGGTGCGATGGAGGCGGCCAACAAGGGCGCCAGGGAGGCGGGCGGCACCTCGGTCGGCCTGGGCATCGAGCTGCCCTTCGAGCAGGGGATGAACCGGTACGTCGACATCGGCGTCAACTTCCGCTACTTCTTCGTGCGCAAGACGATGTTCGTGAAGTACGCCAGCGGCTTCGTCGTCCTGCCGGGCGGCATGGGCACGATGGACGAGCTGTTCGAGGCGATCACCCTGGTCCAGACGCGGAAGGTCACCCGCTTCCCGATCGTGCTGTTCGGCACGGACTACTGGCGGGGGCTGGTGGACTGGCTGCGCGCCACCGTCGTGCCCAGCGGGAAGATCAGCCCCCACGACATGGAGCTCTTCCACCTCACCGACGACGTGGACGAGGCGATCGCGCTGGTCACCAAGGAGACCTCCGGCAAGGGCGCGCCGGGGGACGGCTTCCGGGCGGAGGACCCGGACTGACCGGCCCGGCGCGCCCCGGCCGGCACCACCGGCCGTAGCGGCACTCCCGGCCGGCGCGGCCCGGCCGGGGCCGGACCGCGGCTCGGGCCGGAGCGGGCTCAGGCCAGACCGCGGCGGGCCACGGCCGGCGGGCGCAGACCCGCGATGGAGGCCACCATGTCGAGCACCTGCCGGGTCTCGGCCACCTCGTGGACGCGGTAGACCCGCGCGCCCAGCCAGGCGGAGACCGCGGTCGTGGCCAGGGTCCCGGTCAGCCGCTCCTTGACGGGCCGGTCCAGGGTCTCCCCGACGAAGTCCTTGTTGGACAGCGACACCAGCACCGGCCAGCCGGTGGCCACCATCTCCTCCAGCCGCCGGGTGACCTCCAGCGAGTGGCGGGTGTTCTTGCCGAAGTCGTGTCCGGGGTCGATCAGCACCGCGTCGCGCCGCACCCCCGCCGCGACCGCGCGCTCGGCGAGCGCGACCGTACGGCGCAGCACGTCGGCCATGACGTCGTCGTACGCCACCCGGTGCGGGCGGGTGCGCGGCGCGGCCCCGCCGGTGTGGGTGCACACCAGCCCGGCGCCGTACCGCGCCGCCACCTCGGCCAGCTTCGGGTCCACGCCGCCCCAGGCGTCGTTGAGCAGGTCCGCGCCCGCCTCGCAGACCGCCTCGCCGACCTCGTGCCGCCAGGTGTCCACACTGATCACCACGTCCGGCCAGCGCCGCCGCACCTCGGCGACGAAACCCGCCGTGCGCCGCACCTCCTCCTCGGCGGAGACCTCCTCGCCGGGGCCGGCCTTCACACCCCCTATGTCGATGATGGCGGCGCCCTCCGAGACCGCCTGCCCGACCCGGTCCAGCGCCGGTCCGTCGCGGAAGGTGGCGCCCCGGTCGTAGAAGGAGTCCGGAGTCCGGTTCACGATGGCCATGACCACCGTCTCGTGCTCGCCGAACTCGCGCCGTCCCAGCCGCAGCATCCGCTGTCCTCTCCTCCCGCGGTCCCCCGGCACCGCACAGTGCCCCGCAGCCGACCCTAGCCCTCCCGCCGTGGCACGATCACAGGAGACCTGTACCTGCCGTTTGGCGTGTCGGACCCGGGGAGATGGCGTGTTCTGGTTTCTGCTGATCGCGTTGGTCGTGGTGGTCGCCGCGGTCGCGCTGGCGGTGGTGGGCGGCGGCGACGGGCCGGGCCGCACCGCGACGGGCGGACTCGCCGACGCCCTCCCGGACCGGACCGACGCCTGGCTGCCGCCCGACCGCCCGCTGAACCGCTCCGACCTGGACGCGCTGCGGCTGCCGCAGGCCGTACGGGGCTACCGGATGGAGGAGGTGGACGACGTGCTGGACCGGCTCGGCGCCGAACTGGCCGAGCGCGACGCCCGGATCGCCGAGCTGGAGGCCTCGCTGGCGGGCACGCAGGCGACCGCGCTGGGCGGGCCCGACATGTTCGGCAGGCCCGGCGAGGACTCCGCCGAGGACTCCGCCGAGGACCGCGGCGAGGCCCCTGGTGAGGACCTCGGTGAGGATCTCGGGGACCGCCCCGGCACGCTTCCCGGCGACGGCTTTGGGGAGCGGCGGTGACCGCCGGGGGCGCGGCGCTCCCCGGCCCGGACGGGCGGCTGCGCTGCCCGTGGGGCCTGTCCGCGCAGGACTACACCGCCTACCACGACACCGAGTGGGGCCGCCCGGTGCACGGCGACGACGCGCTGTTCGAGCGGCTGTCCCTGGAGGCGTTCCAGTCCGGGCTGTCCTGGCTGACCATCCTGCGCCGGCGGGAGGGCTTCCGGGCGGCGTTCGCGGGCTTCCGGATCGCGGAGGTGGCGCGGTTCACCGACGCCGACCGGGAACGGCTGCTCGCCGATCCGGGCATCGTCCGCAACCGCGCCAAGATCGACGCGACCATCGCCAACGCGAAGGTCGCGGCCGAGTGGGAGCCGGGCGAACTGGACGCCCTGGTGTGGTCCCACGCCCCCGATCCGGCCGGCCGTCCCGCGCCGCGCACGCTCGCCGAGGTGCCCGCGGTCACACCGGAGTCCACGGCGCTGTCCAAGGCGCTCAAGAAGCGCGGCTTCCGCTTCACCGGCCCCACCACGGCCTACGCCCTGATGCAGGCGTGCGGCCTGGTCGACGACCACCTGGCTGACTGCTGCGCCCGCGTGCCGCGCGCCGCCGGCTGAGCCCGGCACCCCGCGCCGGACCCGGCGCGGGGCGCTCCCCGACGGGGCGTCAGCGGCCGCGGTAGACGGGCTTCTCCTTGGCGACGAACGCCTCCACCGCTGCCCTGTGGTCCTCCGAGGCGCCGGCCCGGGCCTGGAGTTCGGCCTCCTTCTCCAGCGTCTCGGCCAGCGAGTGCGAGGAGCCGTGGGCCAGGGACTCCTTGAGCGCGGCGTACGCGACCGTCGGGCCCTCGGCGAGCCGCCGCGCCGCCTCCTCGGCCTCGGCCGCCAGCCGGTCGGCCGGGACGACCCGGTTGGCGATGCCCAACTCCAGCGCCTCCTGCGCCTTCACGCTGCGCGGGAAGAGCAGCAGTTCGGCGGCGCGGCTCGGGCCGACCAGGCGCGGCAGGGTCCAGGACACCCCGGAGTCGGCGGTGAGCGCCACCCCGGCGAAGGAGGTGTTGAAGGCGGCGGTGTCGGCGACCACCCGGTAGTCGGCGGCGAAGGCGAACCCCGCCCCGGCGCCGGCCGCGACGCCGTTGACGCCCGCCACCACCGGCTTGGGCATGGACGCGATCGCCAGGGTGATCGGGTTGTAGTGCTCCCGCACGGTGTCCAGCGCGCCGCCGCCGCTGCGCCGCAGCGCCTCGACGTGCTCCTTGAGGTCCTGCCCGACGCAGAAGGCCCGCCCGCTGCCGGTCAGCAGCACCGCGCGTACGGCCGGGTCGCCGGCCGCCTCCCGCAGGGTGTCCCGCAGCGCCTCCTTGAGCGCGGTGTCGAGCGCGTTCATGGCGTCGGGACGGTTGAGGGTGACGGTCGCCAGCCCTCCGGACACTTCGTAGACCACGTTGTCTGACATGGGGGCCAGCATGGCAAGGAACGGCGGGGGCCGGTACGGGTCCGCATGCGGGCCGCGTGTGACCTGCGTCAAACGGCCGCGGCGCCCTCCGGGGGAAGGAAGGGCGCAGTATTGCAGCCCGATCCCCGAATTGGGTGGTTTTGCGCGAGGGCGTTGCGCAAGGGATACGGACCGATGTTGGTCATGAGGTCGTGCGATGCGGGATAATGGCCGGGAAGCAATGTGTTCGACGCCGGCGACACCTGGGTTGCCCGGCTGAGATCAGCTGGTTTCAGGAAGGGGAACGAGCATGGCGGCCATGAAGCCGCGGACGGGCGATGGCCCGCTCGAGGTGACCAAGGAGGGGCGGGGCATCATCATGCGCGTTCCGCTCGAAGGCGGTGGACGACTCGTCGTCGAGCTGACCCCTGACGAGGCGGATGCACTCGGCGAAGCTCTGAAGAAGGCCTGCGGCTGAGGAGCCACGACAAGACCTCTGGCGCCACCACCGTCTTCGCATCACCACCGCCGCCCCCGGAGAGCACGGCCCCGGGGGCGGCGGTGTGCCGTCGGCGCCGGGGGCGTGCTCTTCCGGAGGCGGCCCGGGAATCGCGGCGGGCAGCCGCGGTCAGTGGTCGCGCTTGACCGCGCACAGCAGGCCGTCGCCCACCGGCAGCAGCGAGGGCAGCAGCGAGGTGCTGTCCCGGACGGTGCGCAGCAGCTCGCGCAGTCTGAGGACCTCCGCGGGCTGGGCCGAGGAGTCGACGGTGCGGCCGTCGGCGAAGACGCCCTCGAAGCAGACCAGCCCGCCCGGGCGCAGCAGGCGCAACGATTCGCCCAGATACTCCAGGCACTCCGTCCGGTCGCCGTCGCAGAAGACCAGGTCGTAGCCGCCGTCGGCGAGCCTGGGCAGGACGTCCAGGGCGCGGCCCGGGATGAAGCGGGCGCGGTTGGCCGCGAAGCCCGCGGCGCGGAACGCCTGGCGGGCGATCTGCTGGCACTCCGGCTCGGTGTCCACGGTCGTCAGCACGCCGTCGGGCCGCATGCCGTGCAGCAGGTGGATGCCCGACACCCCGGTGCCGGTGCCGATCTCGGCCACCGCCTTGGCGTCCACGGCCGCGGCCAGCAGCCGCAGCGCGGCGCCCGTGCCGTCCGACACCGCGCGCAGGCCCGCCTCCCGGGCCCGGTCGCGAGCCCAGCGCAGCGCCGCCGAGTGCTCGGAGCGCTCGGCGTGCTGGACGTTCTCCGCGCCGTACGCGTCGGCGAACGCCCAGCTCGTCTGCCGGTTGCCGGTAATCGCCCTCTCCTGTCCCCGTGGTGCCCGCAACCGTGACTGTATCCGTTGGCGTCGGGAACCCGCAGATGGGACCGCGCGTTGGTTCTGCAGAGGCCGTGCGGCGAGTGGCGGGGGAACGTACATGGCACATGGCCGCAAGAGGGTCAAAGAAACTTATCCGGAGCTAACGGGCGAGGTGGCTATGGTAGGGACTCCACTGGACACCACCAGAGCCGACAGGGGAGGTGCGGCTGCGGCCGGGGACCGGGGAGTGCTCAGGCGCCTCCTCAGGTCGTCCGGCGAGCCGAAATCCGTGAACGACACCGCTGACCACCGCCACGCCGCCGACTCCGTGACCACCGCGACCTTCGCAACCGACGCGGACGCTCCGGCGTGGACGCCTCCCACCTGGGAGGAGATCGTCAGCACCCACAGCGCACGGGTCTACCGCCTCGCCTACCGCCTCACGGGGAACCAGCACGACGCCGAGGACCTGACCCAGGAGGTCTTCGTCCGGGTCTTCCGCTCGCTGTCCACCTACACCCCCGGCACCTTCGAGGGCTGGCTGCACCGCATCACCACGAACCTCTTCCTGGACATGGTGCGGCGCAAGCAGCGCATCCGCTTCGACGCACTCGGCGACGACGCGGCCGAGCGGCTGCCCAGCCGCGAGCCCTCGCCGCAGCAGCACTTCAACGACACCCACTTCGACGCCGACGTCCAGCAGGCGCTGGACACCCTCGCCCCGGAGTTCCGGGCGGCGGTGGTGCTCTGCGACATCGAGGGGCTGTCGTACGAGGAGATCGCCGCGACGCTCGGCGTGAAGCTCGGCACCGTCCGCAGCCGTATCCACCGCGGCCGCTCCCACCTGCGCAAGGCCCTCAAGCACCGGTCCCCCCGGGCGCGCGCCGGGCAGCGTGCTCTGGCCGGGGCGCTCCCCGGTGCCGTGGGAGGGGAGGGCGGCACCGCGTGAGCGGCACATACGACGGCGTACCCGATCTGGAGCCGACCCCGGCCGAGCAGCACCTGGGCGACCGGCTGGCGGCCCTGGTGGACGGCGAGCTGGGGCACGAGACGCGCGAGCGCGTCCTGGCGCACCTGGCGACCTGCCACACCTGCAAGGCGGAGGCCGACGCACAGCGCAGGCTGAAGAGCGTCTTCGCGGACACCGCGCCCCCGCCGCCCTCGGAGGGGCTGCTCGCCAGGCTCCAGGGGCTGCCCGGGGGCCTGGCCGACGACCCCGGACGGGGCCGGGGCGGGCCGCCGGACTCCTCCGCGTCGCCGTGGGACTTCGAGTACCTGCCGGCCGGCAGCGTGCTCGCCTCCGACCGCGGATTCCGCATCCACAGGGCCCACGAGACGGACCGGCCGTCGTCGCGCGGCCGCCGCTTCGCCTTCGCGGCGGCGGGCGCGGTCTCACTGGCCGCCTTCGCCATCGGCGGCGCGCTCACCTCCGCGGCCACCGGCGGCTCCACGGTCGCCGCGGGCGGGGACGGCGGTACGAGCGCCCGCTCGCCGCGGACGGCGGCCGTCGGGACGGAGCGCGGCGGGGAGCGCGGCGGCGGCAGGCAGGGGGAGGGAACGGGCAAGGGGTGGACAGGCGCGCCCAGCGGACCGGCCGTGGCGCCGACACAGCCGCCCGTACTGTCGGTCTCGCCCCTGGAGGCCGCCTACGCCCCCCGGCACCACAGGCTGACGGTGGTGCCGGTGATCGATGTGCTGCCCACCCTGCACCCGCCGCGGATACACCCCACCCAGCACCAGGCGTCGCCCGGCGAGGGGCAGCCGGAGCAGTACGAGTCCGTCAGGCAGCCGCTCATCGCGGCGAGCCCCATGGCAGCGGCTCCCTCGGCCACGGCCACCGCTCCGGCGGGCACCGCCACCCCCGCGCCCACGCTCCCGCCTGGCCGCTGACCGGCCGGTGCCCCGCGCGGCCCGTCCGTCCGCGCCTCCCGTGAGCCTTGCCGCCCGGTGTGCCGCCGGGGTGCCGCGACGCACCCCGGCGGTACACCGGGCGGCTCCCCTTGGGCACCCCGCGCGGTCCCGGCCGGTCCGGCTTCGCCGCCAGGGGCGGAACTGGTTCAATCGTGGGGATGTGGTGCGAGTCCGCGCGAAGCGCGACGCGGGCCGATGCTGGGGAGAACATGGACGAGGGCAGGGCCGCCGGACAGCGGCCGACGTGGTGGAGCCGGCCGCGCGGGGTCTCGGCCCCGCGTCCGGTGGCGGGAGGCGCCCCTGCGGCCCGGGGAGCGCAGGCGCCGCTGCACGGGGAGGACCCGTACGGCACGCCGCCCTACGGCGGCCCCGGCCCCTGGGCACCGGCCCCGCCCGTCCAGCGGCCCACGGTGACACCGGCCCGGGGCACCCCGCTGCCGCCCCGGCCGCAGGCCGCCGGGCACACCCCCGAGCACACCGCCGGACACACCGCGCCGTCCGGGGTCTTCGCGCGCTACGACCCATGGGCCCCGCCGTCCGCCGCGGAGCCGGGCCCGGCCGGGCCGCCGCACACCGCGTACGCCCCGCACCCGCCGCACACCGCGCACCCGCCGTCCCCGGGATCACCCTCGCCGCGCCGGGGCTGGACGGTTGCCGCGACCGTCGTACTGGCGCTGGTCGCAGGGACGGTGGGCGGCGGCATCGGGGCGTACGCGCAGCGCCACGGCGACATCGGCACCGTCCGGCTCTCCCAGGCCCCGGCGCGGGACACCGGCCGCGCCCCGGACAGCGTGGCCGGGATCGCCCAGCGGGCCCTGCCGGGCGTGGTGACCGTCCAGGTGCACGGCGCGGGGGAGCAGGGCACCGGCACCGGCTTCGTCCTGGACGGCCGCGGCCACCTCCTCACCAACCACCACGTGGTGGAGTCCGCCGGGGACGGCGGCGGCATCAGGGTGGTCTTCCACGGCGGCGAGACCGCCACCGCCGAGGTCGTCGGCACCGACAGCGGCTACGACCTGGCCGTGTTGAGGGTGGAGAGGGTCCGCGGCCTCAGCCCGCTGCCGCTGGGCGACTCCGACTCCGTGCGGGTGGGCGATCCGGTCGTGGCGATCGGCTCGCCGTACGGCCTGGCGGGCACGGTCACCACCGGGATCGTCAGCGCCACGCAGCGCCCCGTCACCGCGGGCGACGGCGGCGGGGGCGGCGACATCAGCTACGTGGAGGCGCTGCAGACCGACGCCCCGATCAACCCCGGCAACTCCGGCGGCCCGCTGATGGACGCCGGCGGCCGGGTGATCGGCGTCAACAGCGCGATCCGCTCCGCGGGCGGCGACCTGCCCCGGACGGGCGCCGGCGGCAGCATCGGCCTGGGTTTCGCCATCCCCGTCAACCAGGCCAGGCGGGTGGCCGAGGAACTGATCAACACCGGCCGCGCCACCCACCCCGTGATCGGTGTCACCGTCGACATGGGACATCCCGGGGAGGGCGCCCGTGTCGGTCTGCCCGCCGGGGAGGAGGGCACGGCGGTCGTGCCGGGAGGGCCCGCCGACACGGCCGGCATCGAGGAGGGCGACGTGATCACCGAGGTGGACGGCGTCCGGGTGCGCAGCGGTGAGGAGCTGATCGTCAGGATCCGCGCCCGGCGCCCCGGCGACCGGCTGGAACTCACCGTCGAGCGCGGTGGCGGCCGGCGCTCGGTGGAGGTCGTCCTCGGCTCGGCGGCCGGCCCGTGACCCCCGTCACCCAGGCCGCCACGACGGCCGTTGTTCGCCCCGCCGACTCCCACCCCGCCGCCGCGCCGGGTACCGTGACTGTGGCCGCACGGGTCGTGGACGCACATGAGGGAGCTGAACGGTGTTCTTCGACATAGGACCCCTCGAGCTGATCGCTCTCGTCATCCTCGCGATCCTCGTCTTCGGCCCGGAGAAGCTGCCGAAGGTGATCCAGGACACCGCGCGGTTCATCCGCAAGGTCCGGGAGTTCTCCGACAGTGCCCGGGACGACATCCGCAGGGAACTGGGGCCGGAGTTCAAGGACTTCGATTTCGAGGACCTCAACCCGAAGAACTTCGCGCGCAAGCACCTGCTGGAGAACGAGGATCTGGGACTGAAGGAGATCCGCAACGGCTTCGACCTGCGCCAGGAGCTCGCCGAGGTCACGGACGCGGTCAACGGCCGGGAGATCGCCCCGGGCGGACCGGCCGGATCGGCCGCCTCCGGGACGGGTACGGCCGCGCCCTCCCCGGGCGGGTCCGGCGTCGATCTGCACAAGCCCGACCGGGCGCCCAGGACCGACCCCCCGCCGTACGACGCCGACGCCACCTGAGGCCTCCCGCCGGTGAACCGGGAGGGCCACCTCCCGTACTCCGCAGCCGGTCCTGCCCGGTTCGGCGCACAGGGGTGGCTATCCTCCCTGTGTCCGGGGTCGGGCCGCCCGAGGGGGGCGGGCCTCCCACGACACGGGGCACACGAGGAGGCGTCGCACAGATGGAGACGACGGGCCGGGTAGAGCCGAGAGAGGTACCCGTGTCCGGGGCGGACGGGGTGATCGACGGCTATCTGATGGCCGGCTTCCCCTGGTACGGCCTGGACGAGGCCTTCACCGGCCCGCGCTGGCTGATGCGGGTGGGAGCCGCCGCGGACGGCACGGTCGAGCACGGCTCGACCGGCCACGGGGACGAGCCCTCCTTCCGGGCCGAGCCCGGCCCGGAGGGCCAGCGCTTCGCCGTCGTCGTGACGGTCGCCGACCGCCCGGTGCGCAGCAGCCCGGACGGCACGGGGGTCCTGGAGGCCACCTCGGTGTCTTCGGCCGCCTGGCTGGCCGGGTCGGGCCTGTTGTCGTGCACCTGGCCCGCCCGGATGGAGCGCGGGCTCAGACAGAGCTGGCTCGACCAGCAGACGGCGATCGCCTGGGAGCTGGCGGACGACCTGGACGGCTCCGCCTGGTCCACCCTCTCGCTGCCGGTCGACGGCGCCCCCACCGACTTCCGCTACCGGGAGTCGGAGTACGGCTGGGTGCTGGCCGGACCGGCGCACGAGGGCGTGCACATCGGCGCGTACGGGCGGGGGATGAGCGCGTACGGGCTGGGCTTCTCGGTGATCAAGGACCTCGGCGAGTACGGGCACTGAGGCGGGCCGCCGGCCGCCCGGAGCGGTACGGCCGCCCGGAGCCGTACGCGCGGCGCGGGTGCGTGCGTGCCGCGCCCGGGCGTGCGGGAGGGCGGCGGTGCCGCCCTGGGCCCGCCGCCCTCCCGCACGCCCCCGACGGAGCCCTCGGAGCCCTCAGAACTTGTTGCGAGGGGTGATCCCCAGCGACATGCCCGCCAGCCCGCGCTGGCGCCCGCCCAGCTTGCCCGCGACCGAGCGGATCGCGGAGCCCGCGGGGGAGTCCGGGTCGGTCAGCACCACCGGCCGGCCCTCGTCGCCGCCCTCGCGCAGCCGCACGTCGATCGGGATGGAGCCGAGCACGGGCACGGTGGTGCCGGTGGTCCGGCTCAGTCCGTCGGCGACGCGCTGGCCGCCGCCGGTGCCGAAGACGTCCACCATCTCACCGCAGTGCGGACAGGGCAGCCCGGACATGTTCTCGACCACGCCCACGATCTTCTGGTGGGTCTGCACCGCGATGGACCCGGCGCGCTCGGCCACCTCGGCGGCCGCCTGCTGCGGGGTGGTCACCACCAGGATCTCGGCGTTGGGGACGAGCTGCGCCACGGAGATGGCGATGTCGCCCGTGCCCGGCGGCAGGTCCAGCAGCAGCACGTCCAGGTCGCCCCAGTAGACGTCGGCCAGGAACTGCTGGAGGGCGCGGTGCAGCATCGGCCCGCGCCACACCACCGGGGCGTTGCCCGGGGTGAACATGCCGATCGAGATGACCTTCACGCCGTTCGCGGACGGCGGCATGATCATGTTCTCGACCTGGGTGGGGCGGCCGTCGGCGCCCAGCATGCGCGGCACCGAGTGGCCGTAGATGTCGGCGTCCACGACGCCCACCTTCAGACCGTCGGCCGCCATCGCCGCCGCCAGGTTGACCGTCACCGAGGACTTGCCGACGCCGCCCTTGCCGGAGGCGATCGCGTAGACCCGGGTCAGGGAGCCGGGCCTGGCGAACGGGATCTCCCGCTCGGCCTGCCCGCCGCGGAGCGTGGCCGCCAGTTCGCGGCGCTGCTCGTCGCTCATCACGTCCAGGGAGACCGTCACGTCCGTGACGCCCGCCACACCGCTGACCGCCCGGGTCACGTTCTCGGTGATCGTCTCGCGCATCGGGCAGCCGGAGACCGTCAGGTAGACGGTGACCGCGACCGATCCGCCGTCGCCGATCTCCACCGACTTCACCATGCCCAGATCGGTGATGGGACGGTGGATCTCGGGGTCGTCGACGGTCGCGAGCGCGGCGCGGACCGCGTCCTCGGAGGGGGCGGGGCTGGATGCCGCGGACGTGTCAGTAGCCATGCCCCGATGGTACGGCGCACCGGCGGCGGCGCCGAAGGCGGCGGATGAGACGCGGGTCACCGCCCGGGGCACCGGGGCGGGCCGGAGACGGCCGGGGAGGGGCCGGGTCACCGCTCGCGGTCGGGCGGCGGCTCCAGGGCGCCGCGCTGCTCCAGCTCCTTGAGCAGGTCCTGGAGCTCGGAGCGGATCCAGTCCCGGGTGGCGACCTCGCCCATGCCCATCCGCAGCGCGGCGATCTCCCGGGTGAGGTACTCGGTGTCGGCCATGGAGCGCTCGCTGCGCTTGCGGTCCTGCTCCAGGTTCACCCGGTCCCGGTCGTCCTGCCGGTTCTGGGCCAGCAGGATCAGCGGGGCGGCGTAGGACGCCTGGAGGGACAGGGCCAGGGTCAGGAAGATGAACGGGTACTCGTCGAAGCGCAGGTCCGACGGGGCCACGATGTTCCAGATGACCCACACCACGATGGTGAACGTCATCCAGACGATGAACCGGCCGGTCCCCAGGAAACGGGCGATCCGCTCCGACAGCCGCCCGAACGCCTCCGGGTCGTACTCCGGCAGCGGACTGCGGCGCGGCACCATCGGCTGGTCCAGCCTGGCGCGGGCCGCGCGCCCGGTGGCCGGCGGAAGGCTCCGCTCGCGTTCCCTGCGCGACATGCGCTCGTCCCGTTCCCTGTCAGCCATCGGCGGGCTCCCGGCCGTACCGGCGGTTCTCCGTCTGCTCGTGCAATGCGAACGTCTCCCGGGCGGCGGCCTCGCGCCAGTCGTCGGGCAGCAGGTGGTCCAGTACGTCGTCGACGGTGACGGCGCCCAGCAGCGATCCGCTCTCGTCCACCACCGGCACCGACACGATGTTGTACGCGGCCAGGTAGCTGGTCAGTGTGGGCAGCGGGGTGTCCGGCGGCAGCGGACGCAGATCGGTGTCCACGACCGAGCCGACCAGGGTTCCGGGCGGTTCGCGCAGCAGCCGCTGGAAGTGCACCAGCCCCAGGTACTTGCCGGTCGGGGTCTCCTCCGGCGGGCGGCACACGTACACCTGGGCGGCCAGCGGCGCCGAGAGGTCCTGCACGCGCACCCGGGCCAGCGCGTCGGCGACCGTGGCGTCCGGGCGCAGCACGATCGGCTCGGTGGTCATCATGCCGCCCGCGGTGCGCTCCTCGTACTTCAGCAACCGCCGCACCGGGGCGGCGTCCTGCGGCTCCATCAGCTCCAGCAGCCGGTTCATGTCCCCCTCCGGCAGCTCGGACAGCAGGTCGGCGGCGTCGTCGGGGTCCATCGCCTCCAGGACGTCGGCGGCGCGCTCCTCCTTGAGCTTGCCGAGGATCTCCACCTGGTCGTCGTCGGGCAGCTCCTCCAGCACGTCCGCCAGCCGGTCGTCGTCCAGCGCGGCGGCGACCTCCGCCCGCCGCTTGGGCGACAGATGGTGCAGGACGTTGGCCAGGTCGGCCGGGCGCAGCTGCTCGAAGGTGGCCAGCAGGTTGGCCGCGCCCTGGCCCTCCTCCTCAAGCGACAGGCCGGTCACCGCCGACCACTCCACGGTCAGGGTCTCGCCCGTCCGCCGCCGGCGCAGCCCGCCGCCGCCGCGGCGCACGAAGACCTTGTCGATCAGCCAGTCGCGGCGCCCGGGGACCTGGGTGAGGCCGACGTCGAGCACGGTGACCTTCTCGCCCGTCTCGACCAGCGTCACCTGGCGGTCCAGCAGTTCGCCCAGGACCAGCGTCTCGGTGGGCCGCTGCTCGAAGCGCCGCATGTTGACCACACCGGTGGTGATCACCTGGCCCGACGCGACGCCGGTCACCCGGGTCATGGGCAGGAAGATGCGCCGCCGGCTGACCACCTCGACGACCAGTCCGAGCACGCGCGGCGGGTGTCCGCCGACGCGCAGCATCGCCACCACGTCCCGCACCCGGCCGACCTGGTCCCCGACGGGGTCGAAGACGGCCACGCCGGAGAGGTGCGAGACGAAGACCCGCTGGGCGCCCAGCACCATGGTCCATCCTCCGCTTCCCACTCGTGTCCGCCGCGCGAGGCGGTTCCCCGCCCGCCGTGCGCGCCGTGCCTGCCGTGTGTGCCCGTGTACCCGCGTGTGGCCGAGTGTCCGCATGTGGGACGTAACCCGAATGCGGTTTTCAGGCTAACGCGCTGCGTTCGGGCCCCGTGCGGCGGCACCGGCCGTACGGGGCCCGCGACCCGCTCCGGGCGCCACCGGTAGGGTGCCGTCGTCCTGCCCCGGCATCAGGAGGAAGAGCTGACGTGACTGCGTGGGTCCACGGTGTTCGCGCCCGGAGTACGGCCGTGTCGGTGGGAGCGGTCTGCGCGGTCCTGCTGACCCTGCTGACGGGATGCGGGTCGAAGGACCCGCACGAGGGGACCAACGGGGTCGGCAGACTCCCGGCCGCCGAGATCGAGGAGAAGGCGGCCAGGGCCGCCCGGGCGGCGCAGTCCGTACGGCTGTCGGGCAGCGTGGTCAGCAAGGGCCGCACCTACCGGCTGGACATGCGCCTGAAGGACAACGGCGGCCTGGGCGAGGTCTCGGCCAGGGGCGGCCCGCGCTTCGAGCTGCTGCGGGTCGGCGAGGACCTCTACCTCAAGGCGAACGCCGACTTCTGGGCCGACCAGGGCAAGGGCGGCGGGAAGCCGGACGAGGCCGACCTCGCGGCGGCCCGCAAGCTGGAGGGCAAGTACGTCAAGGTGCCCTCCGGCGACCCCGCCTACAAGCAGCTCAGCGGATTCACGGACAAGGACGTGCTGCTCGACGGACTGCTCACCCTCAACGGCGAGCGCGGTACCGGGGACCAGGGCGAGGTCGACGGCGTGCGGACGGTCGAGGTGCGTGCCGCCGAGGGCGACGGCGGGATACTCAGCGTCTCGCTGATCGGCACGCCCTACCCGCTGCGGCTGGAGCGCGGCGGCGACGCGGGTGTGGTCCAGATGCTGGAGTGGGACAAGGAGTTCACGCTGCGTGCCCCGGAGAAGGACCAGATCGTCGACTACGGCAAGAAGATCTCGGCGGCGGAGTGAGGGAACCGGGTGCACCACCACCCGGCTCCCTCCGGGCGGTTCCGTCCCCCGGCGCCGCTCCCCGGCGTCCTAACGGCCCTTCCTCCCCTTCCTTCCCGGTCTTCCCGTCCGGCCGCGGCGCAGCAGCTTCGGCAGCCCGGCCGGAACCGGGCCGCGCGTGGTCGCCGGCGTCGGCGGCGGGACGGCGGCCCGCAGCTCCTCCGGCATCGAACCGGGCCCCTCAAGAAGCGCTCCGGCGGGCTCCAGTCGCAGCACACGGCACTCGCGGGCCCAGCGCTCGGCGATCGTCGTGGTGTCCGGCGCGTTGAGCCGCCTGCCCGCCAGTTCGGCCACCGCCTCCCGCCACCCCTCGCCGCCCGGCGGCAGCTCCACCACCCTGGCGGGCCAGACGGCCAGCAGCCCGCCCTTGTCCTTGCTGCGCACCGAGACCGTGGCGGCGGCGCCGGCGGCGAGACCCAGAGGCTCCAGCGGCTGCTCCGCGGGGCCGTCGCCCACCAGGTGCACGGCGCCGTCGTGCCAGACGTGCCACAGCGCGCGCTCCGGCCCCCGGGGGCCGCGCACCCACACCAGCGCGGACTTCTTGGCCGACTCCTCGATCAGCGCCCGGTCGGACACGGGCAGCGGCGCCGGGGACATCCGGGAGTCGGCGGGAACGGACGGATCGGCCATGGGGGCGACCCTACCGCCGCCCCGGCCGCCCCGGAGGTCCGGAAGCGGGTCCGGCAGCCGGACGGTCAGTACCGCGGCACGGTCACGCGCCTTACGCTGGTGGCCGGCGGCGCGGCCCACCGGCGCCCCGACCCGTTCCGGTCCCGAACCGGGTCCCGAAGACCCCGGTCCGGACCTCAGCACCCCCGGAGAGGAGCCCCGTGCGCGCCGTCAGGACCCGTACCGCCGCGCCCCGACAGGCAGCCGGAGCCGCGGCGGGACGACACCCGGGCACCGGCCTGGACCTGTTCCTGCTGGCGGTCGCCGTGTCCGGCATCTCCCTGTCCGCGCCCCTGATCGCGGCCACCGCCGCCCCGGCCCTGGCCATCGCCTTCTGGCGCA
The DNA here is from genome assembly GCF_046614825.1 of Streptomyces nanhaiensis. NCBI lineage: Bacteria > Bacillati > Actinomycetota > Actinomycetes > Kitasatosporales > Streptomycetaceae > Streptomyces > Streptomyces nanhaiensis. The sequence goes on along the minus strand of NZ_JBKJFM010000075.1, from coordinate 6,716 downwards.
ACGCCATGGCGGTCGGCGTCCTCACCCCACTGGCCCTCCTCCGCCACCGGGCCGGGCTGCGCGCCATGGGACGCCGCAACGTGCTGCTGGCCGCCGCCGCCGGGGCGCTGCTCGCACTGCACTTCGCGCTGTGGCTGCCCAGCCTCCACATGACCTCGGTCGCCTCCTCGACCGCGCTGGTCACCACCACCCCGATCTGGACCACCCTGCTGCTGCGGCTGCGCGGCCGGAGCTCGCCCGCCCTGGTCTGGGCGGGCACGGCGGTCGCCTTCGCCGGGGTGGTGATCCTCACGGGGGTCGACCTGTCGCTCTCGCCGCGGGCGCTGGCGGGCGACGCCCTGGCGCTGGGCGGCGGCATGGCGGCGGCCGGGTACGTCCTGCTGGGGGCGGAGGTGCGCCGCACGGTCTCCACGACCGCCTACACCTACGTCTGCTACAGCACCACGTCCGTGCTGCTGCTGGCCGCCTGCCTGGTCTTCGGCGCCGACCTCGGCGGCTACAGCGGCGAGACCTGGATCAAGCTCGCCGTCCTCACCGTCACCGCGCAACTGCTGGGCCACTCGCTGATCAACCGGGTGGTGCGCGGGCTCGGACCGTCGGTCACCTCCACGGCGATCCTGCTGGAGACACCGGGAGCGGCGCTGATCGCGGCGCTCTGGCTGGGCCAGGACCCGCCGGCGGCCGTCTACGGGGCGCTGGCGGTGATCCTGCTCGGCCTGGCCCTGGTGGTCCGGGGCAACGCCGGGCCCGCGCGCCGTGCGCGGGCCTGACGCCCCGTCCGCTCTCCGGTCCCCGCGGCCGGCCGCTCCTACAGCCAGCCGTTGCGCTTGAAGCCGCGGTGGATGGCGTAGCAGATTCCGGCGATCACGGCCATGACGGCCGGGTAGCCGTAACGCCACTGGAGTTCCGGCATGTACTCGAAGTTCATGCCGTAGATCCCGGCGATCATCGTCGGGACGGCGAAGATCGCGGCCCATGAGGTGATCTTCCGCATGTCCTCGTTCTGCGCGACCGTCGCCTGGGCCAGGTTCGCCTGGAGGATGGAGTTGAGCAGGTCGTCGAAGGAGAGCACCTGCTCGTTGACCCGGGTCAGATGGTCCGCCACGTCGCGGAAGTACTTCTGGATGTCGGGGTCGACCAGCCGCATCGGCCGCTCGCTCAGCAGCTGCATCGGCCGCAGCAGCGGCGAGACCGCCCGCTTGAACTCCAGCACCTCGCGCTTGAGCTGGTAGATCCGCCCGGCGTCGCGGCCCCGGCGGCCCTTGCCCGCGCTCTCGGAGAAGACCTGGATCTCCACCTCGTCGATGTCGTCCTGCACCGCGTCGGCGACCGCCAGGTAGCCGTCCACCACCTGGTCGGCGATGGCGTGCAGCACGGCCGAGGGGCCCTTGGCCAGCAGCTCGGGGTCGTCCTCCAGCCGGTGGCGCAGGGTGCGCAGCGAGCCCTGGCCGCCGTGCCGGACGGTGATGATGTAGTCCCGGCCGGTGAAGCACATCACCTCGCCGGTCTCCACCACCTCGCTGGAGTCGGTGAGTTCGGCGTGCTCGACGTAGTGGATCGTCTTGAAGACGGTGAAGAGGGAGTCGTCGTACCGCTCCAGCTTCGGCCGCTGGTGCGCGTGCACCGCGTCCTCCACGGCGAGCGGGTGCAGGCCGAACTCGCGGGCGATGCCGGAGAACTCCCGCTCGGTGGGCTCGTGCAGGCCGATCCACACGAACGCCCCGCCGCCCGGGCCCCCTTGCGGCCCCTGCTGCTCCCCGGAACGCAGCGCGCGCAGGGCCTCGGCCGGGGTCATGTGCCGCGACTCGCGGCGGCCGTCGCGGTAGACGGCGCAGTCCACCACCGCGCTGGTCGCGGTGGTGTCGACACCGGGGGCGTCGTGGGCGTAGGGGGAGCGGCCGCCCCGGCGCAGGGTGGGGCGGACCGCGGCGCGCAGGTCACGGATCATCGACATGCTGGGCTCCTTCGCGTGCCGAGCCGCCGGTGAACGGGCGCAGCGCTGCCCGGAATGGGGGCCTACGGGGCCGTCGACGGGAAGTCCACGGACCGGAGGTCTGCAAAGCGGGCACCACGCGGGACCGTACGCACAGGCGGCATTCGCTGAGAACGTCGGTCGAGCAGGGGACTCATGCGACTCATGCGCTCTTCCGCGAAGCCGGTCCGCAGGAGAAAAAGGGAACTTCCAGGGTTTCACCGCTCGGCGGTGGGGGGAGGAAGGCCCTCAGACAAGGGGACGTGGCTGCCGTACGGAAGAGCGGCTGGTACTGCACGGTCGACTCGGATCCATCGCAGCCCCACCTCCTCCGGCCGGTCCCCGCTGGGGGAAATCTGTGTACACGCCTTGACCAGCAGTCAACGGTAGCACCCGCGGACGCTCCCCACGTCCCGCCGCGGGGCCGACTCGTACCCTCTTTGCCTGATCAATACACGATCTATGCTCGCCGTATGGCACACGTTCTGGAACTGGTCGAGGCCCGGCTGCGCAGCGCCCTGGGAGAGCCCGACGCGCGGGCGGCGGTGACCTTCCTGGGGGCCGACCGGATCGAGGTGCTGCGCTTCCCGGACACCCGGGAGGACTCCGGCGGCGGGAGCGGCCTGGTGCGCTACGTCACCCTGGGGATGTCCGCCGCCCCCATGGCCGACCCCTCCGACATGCTCGCCGACCCCGAACGAGGGCCCCGCGCCGAACTGGTGCTGACGGTGCGCGCCGGTCTGGCCGACACCGACAAGGTGCTGCGCCCGCTCGCCGTGCTGGCCGCATCCCCCCAGGTCGAGGGTGTTGTCGTGGCCCCCGGCGCCTCGCTGGACGTGGGCGAGCCGCTGTGGCCGGGCGCTCCCTTCACCTCCGTGCTGGTCGCCGAGCCCGGAGGTCTGGTGGAGGATCTGGAACTGGATCCGCCGATGGACCCGGTGCGATTCCTCCCCCTGCTGCCGATGACGCCCAACGAGGCGGCCTGGAAGCGGGTGCACGGCGCGGCGGAGCTCCAGGAGCGCTGGCTGGCCCGCGGTACGGACCTGCGCGACCCCCGGCGGGCGTCCGTTTCCCTGACGGACTGAGATCCCGCCCCGACCCCTTCCGGAGCGCCGTCCGCGCCCTGCCGCCGGCCGCAGCCGGGCGCGCCCCGGACGATCCGTACGAGTGATCGTCCTTGACGCCGGGCCCTCCGGGGAGGACCGTGGGCCCCATGAGGGGCGAACCCACTTGCCCGAAGTGCGGCGGCCGTGTCAGGGCGCCCGGTCTCTTCGCCGACTCCTGGCAGTGCGATGTGCACGGCACGGTTTATCCGCTGCAGCCGGTGCTCCCGCCGAGCGTCGAGGCGCTCGGCGTGGTCCTCCACAGAGCCCAGGTCCCGGTGTGGATGCCCTGGCCGCTGCCGATCGGCTGGCTGTTCACCGGGATCGCCTACGCGGGCGACGACCGCAGCGGCGGCCGCGCCACCGCCGTGGCCTGCTCCGGCCCCGGCCCGCTCGGCGGCCCCGGCGAACTGCTGCTGGTCGCCGAGGAACTGGGCGTCGGACTGGGGGCGCGCTACGCCGGAGTGCCCGGCCCCGACCCCGGCCCGCTGATCGACGTGGACCGGCCTCCGCACGCGAAGGTCCTGGCCGCCGGACGGCCCACCCCGCTGTGGCTGGTGGACGAGGCGCCCGAGGACCGGGCGGTGTTCGCGGGGGAAGCCCGCGGCCTGTGGCTGTGGGCGATCGTCTGGCCCGAGCAGTCCGGGATGCTGATGTACGACGAGCTGGTGCTCACTGATCTGCGGGAGGCGGGGGCCGAGGTGGAGCTGGTGCCGTGCGGGGCGCTCTCCCCCCAGCTGCTCACCCGCCCAGGGACCTGACCGGCGGCCGGGGCCTGACCGGCGGCCGGGGGCCGGGCGCGGGACGGATCGGGGCGCGGTGGGGCCGGGCGGGAGAGGGGCCGGGCGCGCGTCTGTTCTACTCTGGGGTGTCCGCCTCAGCCGTCCGCCGTGGGAGTCACATACCGTGCGCATCGACCTGCACACCCACTCCACCGCCTCGGACGGCACCGACACCCCCGCCGAGCTGGTGCGCAGAGCCGCCGCCGCGGGACTGGACGTGGTGGCGCTGACCGACCACGACACGGTCGCCGGGCACGCCGAGGCGATCGCCGCCCTCCCCGCGGGTCTCACCCTCGTCCCCGGCGCGGAGCTCTCCTGCCGCCTGGACGGTGTGAGCCTGCACATGCTGGCCTATCTGTTCGACCCTGCCGAGCCCGAGCTGGCGCGCGAGCGCGAACTCGTCCGCGACGACCGGGTGCCGCGGGCCCAGGGCATGGTCGCCAGACTCCGCGAGCTGGGCGTGCCGATCACCTGGGAGCAGGTCGCCGGGATCGCCGGGGACGGCTCGGTCGGCCGCCCCCACATCGCGAGCGCGATGGTGGAGCTGGGCGTCGTCGAGACCGTCTCCGACGCCTTCACCGCCGAGTGGATCGCCGACGACGGCCGCGCCTACGTCGGCAAGCACGAACTCGACCCCTTCGAGGCGGTCCGGCTGATCAAGGGCGCCGGAGGAGTCGCGGTCTTCGCGCACCCCCTGGCCGTCAAACGCGGACGGTGCGTGCCGGAGAGCGCCATCGCGGAGCTGGCCGCCGCCGGGCTCGACGGCATCGAGACCGACCACATGGACCACGACGCCGCGACCCGCGAGCGGCTGCGGGGCATGGCCCGCGACCTCGGTCTGCTGGCCACCGGCTCCAGCGACTACCACGGCAGCCGCAAGACCTGCCGGCTCGGGGAGTACACCACCGACCCCGACGTCTACGCCGAGATCGCCGCCCGCGGGTCGGGCACGGCGCCCGTCTCCGCCTGAACCGCCCCCGGAACCACACCGCGCGCACCGCGCACATCACGCAAGGCAGCACCGTGTTCGACGTCGCCCTCTTCGGATCCGTCTTTGTCACGCTTTTCGTGATCATGGACCCGCCAGGCATCATCCCGATCTTCCTCGCCCTCTCCTCCGGACGCCCGGTCAAGGTCCAGCGGAGGATGGCGCTCCAGGCCACCGCCGTCGCCTTCGGGGTGATCGCCGTCTTCGGCCTGCTGGGACAGCAGATCCTGGACTACCTGCACGTGTCGATCCCCGCGCTGATGGTCGCGGGCGGCCTCCTCCTGCTGCTGGTCGCCCTGGACCTGCTCACCGGCAGGGCCGAGGAGCCCACGCAGACCAAGGACGTCAACGCGGCGCTGGTGCCGCTGGGCATGCCCCTGCTGGCCGGGCCCGGCGCGATCGTCTCCGTCATCCTGGCCGTGCAGCGGGCGGAGGGACCGGCCGACCACGCCGCGGTGTGGTCGGCCATCGTCGTGCTGCACATCGTGCTCTGGCTGGTGATGCGGTACTCGCTGCTGATCATCCGCGTCATCAAGGACGGCGGCGTGGTCCTGGTGACCCGGCTCTCGGGCATGCTGCTGTCGGCGATCGCGGTGCAGCAGATCGCCAACGGCGTCACTCGGTTCATCCAGGGCGGCGGCTAGACGGTCCGGACCCGGCCCCCGTCCCGCCGCTCTCCGCCCCGTCCCCGCAGTCGTGCCAGAAGGCGGCCAGCGCCCCGGCCGTCTCCGCGGGACGCTCGGCCCCCGGCGAGTGCTCGGCCCCCGCCACCACCGTGCGCCGGGCGTCCAGCCGCCGCGCCATCTCGTCCATCAGCGCGACCGGCCAGGCGTAGTCCACCTCGCCCGACAGCACGTGCTTGGGCAGGGGCACGGCCGCCAGCGGGCCGACCCGGTCCGGCTCGGTCAGCAACTGGCGGCCGGTGGCGACGAGCTGCTCGGGGACGGTGGCCAGCCAGCGGCGGTGCAGGAACTCGCCGACCGCGGGGTCGGTGGCCTCGTCCGCGGCCTCGGGCGGGTCCAGGTCGCGCATCGCCCGCCACACGGACTCCATGTCCAGCACCGCCAGCGCCTCGATCAGCATCCTGGTGCGCTCCTGCTGGAGGTGCGCGATGGCGGCGGGGCCGGAACTCATGATCGTCAGGGAGCTGAAGGGCGCCGCGTCCCGCAGCACGGCGGCACGGGCGATCAGCCCGCCCAGGGAGTGTCCGAGCAGGTGGACGTGCCCACCGAGCGCCTCCGCCTGGGCCAGCACGTCCCGGGCCAGCTCGTCCTGGGCGTACGCGCCGAGCTCGCGCGGCCCCTCGGTCTCGTACTGCCCGCGGCCGTCCACGGCCACCACACGGAAGCCCGCGCGGGCCAGCGGGGCGAGCAGGGCGATGAAGTCCTCCTTGCTGCCGGTGAACCCGGGCACCAGCAGGGCCGTGCCGGCGCGCGGCTCGCCCGCGTCGTGCACGGCGAACTCGCCGCGCGCGGTCTTCAGGCGGTACGCCCGGGCGCCGGGCGGCAGGGTCAGGGTCGGCGGCTTGCTCATGGAGGCGAGGCTAGCGGCCCCCGCCCGCGCCCATGGCGGTGCCCGCGATCGCGCCCGTAGCTGTGCTCATGGTTGTGCTCGTGGCTGTGCTCATGACGGGGCTCATGACGGCGCCCGCCCCCGCCGCGGGTGCGGCGGGGGCGGGCGCTCGGTGTGCGACGGCGTACCCGGGGCGCGCCGTCCGTGCCGTCAGCTCTCCGAAGTGGTCTCCGGGGCCGCCGAGCGGGCACCTGCCCCGCCGCGGGTGCGGCGGCGGCGGCGCGGCCTGCGGGCCTCACCGGAGACCTCTCCCGGTCCGTCCGCGGACGCGCCCTCGCCGCCCTGCGCGGCCGGGCCGA